>JAGXSR010000123.1 GCA_018333405.1 Dethiobacter sp.
CCACCCCTCCGCTCATGGCCACAACCGCTCTGCGCTTTTTTCCGCTTATACTCATCCGTATTCAACCCTTTTAGGACCCGGGGAAGCGCCTATGCCTTCCGCCTTCGCTGTTTCGATTTCAGGAGAAACTAAACTTGATGATCAGCGCGCATCTTCTTTGACGGCATGCAGATAGAGGGCGCATTCCAGCCTTTTGCGCTGCAGCGCGCATTCCAGATGATATGGTTCAGCCGGATCCCCATTTAGGTAGGATGCCGCCCGGCAGCCGCCGCCGCAGTGGTAGCGTGCCCAGCAATCGCGGCAACGGCCTTTTAGCGGCCCCGGGGGAATAAACGCCGCCGGACTGGACAGCGCACCACAATTTTTCCCCAACAGGCGCCCCATTTTCAGCTCTTCCCGGCCGGCCAGCTGGTGGCAGGGGTAAATTGAACCGTCTGCGGTGATCGCCAGGTACTCCTGCCCGGCGCCGCAACCCGAAAGTCGTTTCGGCAGACAAGGTCCCCGGTCTAAATCCACGTTGAAATGAAAAAATGAGAACGGGTCGCCCGCTGCCCGGCAGTCCAGGTAAAAGTCTAAAAGATTTTCATATTCCCGCTCCAGGCAGGGCAGATCCTCTTCCCGCAGGGCGAAATCACGATCAGGTGCAGCCACCACCGGTTCCAAAGAGAGGCGGCGGAAACCCAAAGCGTAAAGATGCTCCACGTCACGGCAGAAATCCAGATTGAAGCGGGTATATGTGCCACGGATATAATAACCTCCGCGCGGATCAGAGGCGGTATAGCTTAAGATACGGGGCAGCACTCTTTGGTAGCTTCCGCCCCCGCCGGGGATTAAACGCATCCGGTCGTGTACTGCGCTGCGGCCATCCAGGCTGAGCACGGCGGCAAAACCTTCTTCTTCCAGGCAGGCGGCCAACTGAGGCGTCAACAGCTCACCGTTGGTAGTCAGGGTGAAAGCAAATTCCTTGCCCCGGGCGGCGCTTTTTTTGCGGGCATAGGCGGTAATCTCACGCAGTACAGGCCAGTTTAACAGCGGCTCGCCGCCAAAAAAATCGATCTCACAGCGGCGGCGCTCTCCGGAGGCTGCGATCAGAAAATCCACCGCGGCCGACCCCACTTCTGCGCTCATCAGTGCTTTAGCCGGTTTTTTTCGATTCTGTTGCACAAAACAGTAGCGGCAGATCAGATTGCAGCTCTCAGCGATAAAAAGGCAAAGCGCTTTTACCCGGGCCGGGGCGCCGGCGCCACTTGCCCTGGCCTCGCTATACAGCAAACCTTCCTGCTTAAGCCGGTGGATTTCACTTAACGCTCCGGCCACGGCCTGTTCACCGAAATGCAGTGCCAGCCGTCCGTTAATCTCGGCCTCTGCGTACCCCTGCTCCAGCAGTTCTAACGCCTGCCAGGCAACCTGATCAAATTCGTGAAGAGCGTTGCTCTCTACATCCAGCACCAGCCGCCTGCCTTTAAGAGAAAACCGATGTATATCTCCCAAAACCGGATCAACCAGAAATAGAAAAGAGCCCTGGGGCTACTTTTCTATTTCCTCCCGGCGGCAGATCTGGCTGCCCACCGTGCATGAAGTTTTACAGGCCGACTGGCACGAAGTCGGACATTCCCGACAGCCTTCCTTCTCTTTGTGGAAAACCGTACCTCGGTTAATAGTGCGAATATGCTCCAACGCTGATCCTCCCCTATTTTCGGTTAACACCCCACATCCCGCCCGCCGTCCCAAAAACAAACCCGATAAAGAGTTTGGAGATCAGGCTCCACCCTGTAACAACATTTTCCAGCACAAATATCCCAATCACCAGCAATAAGGCTACAAACAGAGAACCGGTTATTCCGCCGTAAAGCCATCCCTTGTGCCCGATCTTTTTGCCGGCAGAAGACGAACCGGAAAAAATAGCCACCGCGCTGACGGCAAATACCAGATAAGGGGTAATCCTTTCCGATACCGTCGTGAAATAGAACAGCAGGGCGAAGATAAACAGCAAGACCACAGATATGGCCAGAGCCAAAATTATTCCTCTCAGCACCGCTGCCGGCGGGCTGCTTTCGGAAAAGGATTGCCTGGATGATTTTAAACCCGCTTGGCCGCCCATAGATTCACCTCCTGCCTGAATCTATGCGGCGTGCGGCAAAAATATGCCTCGTCCGCGGCCCGCTTTAAGCAGTCCTACTCTTCCGCATCATCCAAAACCCGATCTACCCCGCCGCGGAGAAGCTTAACATTGACGTTGTCGGCAATGCGTACGGTCAGCACATTTTCGTTTATCTCCTTGATTACTCCGTACATTCCGCCGATTGTAACCACCCGGTCGCCCTTTTTCAGGCTCTTCAGCAGATCCTGGCGCTTCCTCTGCTGTTTTTGCTGCGGGCGGATCAGCATAAAGTAAAATATGACGAAAAGCAAAATCAGAGGTAAAAACGAACCTATGGCCCCTAAATTTTCCGGCACTACACAACACCTCCATAATATTTTTTTAAAATTGGCGACTTTTCCCGGTAATACCGGCCGAAGTCGCCCCGGGCAATGGCCTGGCGGATCTCTTCCATCAGCGCGGCCAAATAAAACAAGTTATGATATGTAGTCAGGCGCATACCCGAGATCTCCCCCGCGTTAAGCAGATGACGGATATAGGCCCGGGAATAGCCCCGGCAGACCGGGCAAGCGCACCGCTCATCCAAAGGCGACAGATCGGCGGCGTAGACCGCGTTGCGGATGGTCAGGTAACCGTCCGCCGTCATCACCCGGCCGTTGCGCGCAATCCGGGTCGGCAGCACACAGTCAAAAATATCTATACCGCGCTTTACTCCTTCCAGGAGAGCATCGGGAGAGCCGACGCCCATCAGGTAGCGTGGTTTATGTTCAGGCAAAATCGGTCCTAGCGTATCCAGCGCTTCATACATCAGATCCTTGGGCTCCCCCACGCTTAAACCGCCTACAGCGTAACCGTGGAAATCCATAGCCATCAGATCCTTAGCCGATCTAAGTCTTAAGTCGGCATAAACGCCTCCCTGGATAACCGCAAACTGAGCCTGATCCGTCCTCAGGTGAGCCTGCCGGCACCGCCAAGCCCAGCGGGTCGTGCGCTCTACAGCCCGGAGCACCTCTTCATAGGATGAAGGGTAGGCAGGGCAGTGATCCAAGACCATGGCAATATCTGCGCCGAGCATATTCTGCACCCGGGTCACCCGCTCGGGCGTCAAATAGTGGGCGGAGCCATCAATATGGGAGGTAAAAGTCACCCCGTTGTCGTCAATCTTGCGCATTCCGCCCAGACTGAAGATCTGAAAACCGCCGCTGTCGGTAATAATCCCGTTTCGCCAGTTGATAAACTTGTGCAGCCCCCCGGACCTGGCTATAATTTCCACTCCGGGGCGCAGATAGAGATGGTAACAGTTGCCCAGGATCATGCCGGTTTGCATCTGTTCCAACTCAGGCGAAGTGATCGTTTTCACGCTGCCCTGCGTAGCCACAGGCATAAAGGCCGGGGTCTGTACAGAGCCGTGGGCTGTTTTAAGAACCCCCAGGCGGGCGCCCGTTTCCGGGCATTTAGTAATCAGATTGTATGCTATAGACATAACCGCCACCTGCTCTATAGCTTATATTAACCGGACCGCGATGTCAATTCTGGGCGCGCAAAATTGCAAAATCATAAAACAACCGTTCTTCAATTTACCGCAGACTATTTTGCATACCGTAAAATTCCACACGCGCATATTCTGCGCAAACTGGAAGCAAAGAACCGCAGAGAGCTGCCGGCCGATCTGGCAACAGGGCGCTTGAAAAACAGAGGAAGAAGAGCTTCGGAAAATCTTAAAAACGTGCTAACCGGAACTTTAAAACAGCCGCCTGATTAAGTTAACCAGCAGAGTCAGCGCGACGCTGAGCAGCAGGGTGGTGACAATGGGAAAATAGAAGACAAAGTTCTCCCGCCGGATGATGATATCGCCGGGAAGCCGCCCCAACCCGAGCCGGTTAATCAGTAAAAACAAAAGCCCTCCGGCTATAAACAGCGCACCCGTGATCAACAAAATTTTTCCCAGAGATTCAAAATTGGGTATCAGATCTATCTCCTCCTCCCCCTTTTTTTGACTGATCACTGAGGCAGAGGTCAGCGGCAGGCAATGCCATCAGGGTGGACCCCCTAGCCCCACGAGCCGGGGCGCCATCATAAAGATGCAAATAACCCTCACCTTAGATCCTCTCCCGGAGGGAGAGGGGATTTCAAACGTAAGGGCGAGGCGCTGCCTCACCCGCGTTTTCAGGGCAGAGGACGGCTCGCCGGCCGGTCCCTACCACAGCCGCTGTTGAGGGTCCCCGGCCCAGGGCAGACCCAGGTAGCTGTAGGCTTCCCGGGTAGCCATACGCCCCCGGGCTGTACGCTTAATCAGGCTCAATTTCATCAAGTACGGTTCATATACATCTTCCAGGTTTTCCGGTTCCTCGCTGATGGAAGCGGCCAGGGTTTCCAAACCCACAGGTCCTCCATCAAATTTTTCGATCAAGGTGCGCAAAAGCCGGCGGTCAATCTCGTCCAACCCCTGGTTGTCCAGCTTTAACATCTGCAGCGCTTCCCTGGCTACCCGGTCGGTGATCACGTTATCGGCTTTGACCTGGGCATAATCGCGCACTCTTTTCAGCAGACGATTGGCGATGCGCGGAGTGCCCCGGGAGGCGGAAGCAATGGTCCGCGCGCCTTCAGGGCGGATTTCAGCGTTCAACAGCCGGGACGAGCGGGTAATAATCGCAGCCAGTTCATCAGGCGTATAGAATTCCAGCCGATCAAC
>JAGXSR010000124.1 GCA_018333405.1 Dethiobacter sp.
TTGAGGCGGGAGCAGGTCATGTTCAAATTAAACAGGAGGGTAAAGGTATCTGCCGGCGACTTGACGCTGCCGATTATTTATGTATTGGAGTACAGCGCTCGTGGCCCGGAGCTATTGTCGCAGGTCAATCGGCCCGGAGGGCTCAGCCTGATGGACGACCTTTTTATGCAGGAATATGAAAAAATTAAACCGGACGTTTATATTGAACAAATAAGCGGAAAATTTATCTCTAAAGCGCAGGAATGCCTGGATGTGCTGCGAGACAGTTTGCCTGCGGATACGGGAGCGGCTTTAAGTAATTTTACCCTGATTCATGAACTTGTATAATTTTTCCCCTGTTTGATAGTATATTAACTTGTGCAAATATTTGATATATTATTGACATGTTTTCCTGAGATCATCTATACTGTTGACTAAGGAGACAATCCAGGGCGGTTTCACATTATGCAGCAAACAAGATCCGACTGGAAATTGCTCAAAAAGCAGCGGATATGCAATATTCGGTTAAATGGGGGGAACATTAACCATGCCCGGTTATCTGATTCTGTTTGGCTCTATCCTGATTCTTTCCCTCCTGGTGCGCCTGGTGATTGCCAAGTCATCACGAAAAAGCAAGCCCTGATCTTTTTCCTGATCTTCAAACTAATATCTGAGATAAAACTAGGATTGGCTTGGCTAAGCTAAGGCTGTCTGTTGACTATGAAACAAACAGCCTGATCGGGCTTATATAGCAGGACATAGCAACTATTCTGCGGAATATATAAATCATAATGGAAACAGGGATGCTTTTTAATATACAGCGCTATTCGCTTCACGATGGTCCCGGGATCAGGACAACTGTATTTCTCAAAGGGTGTCCGCTGAAATGCTGGTGGTGCCACAATCCTGAAGGGATTTCTTTTAAGCAGGAATTAATAGTACACCACAAAAAGTGCATAGGGTGCGGTTCCTGCGCCCAGGTTTGTGCTTATAACGCAATTTCACTGGGCCGTTCGATCAACTCTGTTGACAGGAAGCGGTGTGTTTTATGTCTGAAGTGCGCAGAAGAGTGCCCGGCGGCGGCCATCGAACCGGCCGGTGCCAGGATGACCGCAGAGCAAGTATTTCATGAAGCGGCTAAAGATAAGGTTTTTTTTGATCAATCCGGCGGCGGGGTAACCATTTCCGGCGGCGAGCCTTTGTTTCAGCCTGAATTTTTGTATACTCTGATCCTGAATCTGAAAAAAGCAGGAATAAGTGTGGCGGTGGATACTGCGGGTTATGCCCGGTGGAGCGATCTGGCGCTGGTTTCACCTTTGACGGATCTGTTTTTGTTTGACCTGAAGTTAATGGACGGCCGGCTAAGCCGAAAGTACACCGGCAGATCGAATAAACTGGTTTTGGAAAACTTGAATAAATTGGCGCGGGCGCACGGTAATATTCAGATCAGGATTCCGTTAATCCCCGGTATAAACGATGATCAGGATAATCTAGAATCAATAGGCCGGCATGTCCGCGATCTTGGCCTAAAGCAGGCAAGTATACATCCCTATCACCATACGGGGGTTGCCAAGTATGAAAAAATCGGCTGTTCATACAAATTGCCTCAAATAGAAGCTCCTGTACCGGAAGCGATAAACAGGGCTAAGGATTGCCTGGAGCAGTACGGGTTAACCATTATTTTAAGTGAGGGTGATTGAGGTGTCGGAACAAATTCGGGGTATGAACGAGCGCATCCAGGGCTTGAGAAAACAAAGCGTAGACACACTTCCTGAGATCTCCATTGAGCGGGCGGAGCTGGTTACAGAAGTGTACCGGCAGTATGAGGGCACTGTTTCTGTGCCTCTCCTCAGGGCCTTGACTTTTCAGCACCTGTTGGACAACAAGACGATCTGTATCAATGACGGAGAGTTGATAGTCGGCGAACGGGGGCCGGGGCCTCAGTCAACTCCTACTTATCCGGAACTTTGCTGCCATACTATTGAGGATTTACAAATGATCAATGATCGGTCAAAGATTTCTTTCCTGGTCAGTGATCAGGCAAAAAAGGTACAACAAGAAAAAATTATTCCTTATTGGCAGGGCAAATCCATAAGGGATCAGATCTTTAATCTTATGAGCCGGGAATGGCTTGATTGTTATTATGCCGGAATTTTTACTGAGTTTATGGAGCAGCGCGCTCCCGGCCATACGGTTGCCGGAGACAAGATCTATAAACAGGGCATGCTGGAAATCAAGGACGAGATTGAAAGAACGCTGGGCGGGATTGATTTGGCGCGTGATCCTGGAGCCGGGGCTAAACAGGAGCAACTGCAGGCAATGTCTGTATGCGCCGAGGCCATTATTCGTTTTGCCCGGCGCCATGCGGAAAAAGCCCGTGAAATGGCTGCCCTGACCCGCTTTCCACAAAGAAAAGAAGAGCTTCTGCAAATCGCCGCGATCTGCACACGCGTTCCGGCTTTAGCCCCGCGAGATTTTTGGGAAGCGCTTCAATGTTACTGGTTTGTGCACCTGGGTGTGATTACCGAGCTAAACACCTGGGATTCTTTCTGTCCGGGCCGACTGGATCAGCATCTCTATCCTTTTTATAAAAAAGGGATCGAGGACGGCAGCCTGACAAAGGAAAAGGCCAGGGAGCTGCTGCAATGCTTCTGGATAAAATTTAATAACCAGCCCGCTCCGCCCAAAGTGGGTGTCACCTTGAAAGAAAGCGGCACTTATACTGATTTCTGTAATATTAATATCGGCGGAGTTACTCCTGACGGGTCTGACGGTGTAAACGAGGTTTCCTATCTGTTGCTGGAAGTCATTGACGAGATGAGGCTGCTTCAACCGAGTTCGAACGTTCAGGTCAGCCGTATAAGCCCGGATCTGTTTATCCGGCAAGCGTCCGCAGTGATTCGAAAAGGGTGGGGGCAGCCGTCGGTTTTTAATGCCGATGCGGTTGTTCAGGAGCTTTTAAACCAAGGCAAATCTTTGACCGATGCCCGCTGTGGCGGCACCAGCGGCTGCGTTGAGACAGGGGCGTTTGGCAAAGAAAGCTATATATTAACCGGTTACTTTAACCTGCCTAAAGTGTTGGAGATTACGTTGAATCGGGGCGTGGATCCGCAAACCGGTAAGCAGTTGGGCCCGGTGACGAAGGATCCCCGGGAATGTTTAAATTTCTCAGAGCTGATGGAAGCTTTTCATCAGCAGCTATCCTATTTTATTGATATCAAGATCGCGGGGAACGAGATTATTGAAAAGATTTATGCTGATCAAATGCCGGCGCCCTTCCTGTCCATCATAATAGATGACTGCCTTAAGCGGGGTAAAGACTATAACGCCGGAGGCGCCCGTTATAACACTAACTATATCCAGGGTGTGGGTATAGGCAGTATAACGGACAGCCTGGCTGCAATCAAATATCATCTTTATGACTGGCGGCACTTTATTTGGGATCAGTTTTTGGCGGCATTAGCGGAGGATTTTGTCAATGATGAGAAGATGAGAAGCATGCTGATCAACAAAACACCTCGCTACGGCAATGATGACGATTATGCGGATGATTTGATGCGGGAGGTTTTCAACTTTTTTTACCGGGCGGTAGATGGCCGTAAGACTGCAAGGGGCGGCACTTACCGGATCAATATGCTGCCTACAACCTGCCACGTTTACTTCGGCTCGGTAACCGGAGCTTTGCCGGACGGACGTAAAGCGGGGTTGCCGCTCTCAGAAGGCATATCTCCGGTCCAGGGAGCTGATCGGAAGGGGCCGACAGCGGTGATTAAATCGGCCTCAAAAATGAACCAGTTGATAACCGGCGGCACCCTGCTCAATCAGAAGTTTGCCCCGCAGCTTTTGGAGGGCGAAAAGGGGCTAAGTAGCCTGTCGCATTTGATCCGCTCCTATTTTCAGCTAAACGGACACCATATCCAATTTAATGTAATCGACAGATCAACGCTTATCGACGCACAGCGCAACCCGGAGCAGTACGGCCATCTGATCGTGCGTGTGGCCGGGTACAGCGACTACTTCAACAATTTAAATGAGCAGTTGCAAAACGAAATTATTGGCAGAACGGAGCATGCCGGGTTTTAAGAGGAAGAGGTGAAGCCCCGGAGATGCTTAAGTATAAATTTAAATTGAATTAGCCGGATGTTACCTGTTTAGCATTTGGCCGGTTATAACAAAAATTAATAAAAAATCCGACCTTCTTTGCAGAACTTGCAGGATAAAGGTAAAATATGTCGTATTTTACTAAAGCAAGATAAGGGAGGCGGTCTGCATGCCTGCTGCGCTCGGTCGTCGCATTAAGGCTCTGCGAAGGTTGAAGTTATTAACCCAGCAACAGTTGGCCAAGCGGGTCAATATCTCGGTGACTATGCTGAGCAATATTGAAAGAGGAGCAAAAAAACCATCCCCGCAACTGTTGGAGGAGATCGCCTGCCAGCTGAACATTCAGGAAGAAGAACTCTTTATTCTTTCCGATTAAATACATGAAGAAAGTTAAAGAAGATGATCGACACGCGGACGGTGGAGCATAAGGCGAAAGACTTAAAGCGTCTGCTTTGCTAAGGTGAAATACTCAGCTTTCTTTTTAAACAGCCGGAAGCCCCTTGCCTAATTAATTACGGTTTGGACCCTTTTTTAGCCCAAGTCGCCGGAGCTGTTCCGGGCGATTCCCCCCGGGCTGCTTTCTTCTGCCATCAGGGACCACATAGCTATGCAACAAACTCCGGAAAGAGCAACTGCAAAACCGTCCATATTTTGCCGGCGCCGGCGGGAATACTTCGGCGGATACTATCTAAAGACAGATCGAAGGCTAAACGTCTACAGAGAATCAAAACCGAAGAACCGGCATTATTGTTACCAGGAGATTTAAATGATAGAATAATATTCAGGAACACATATTTGTGCACAGGCAGGTCTAAGCATGAAATTTGAGCAGATTGTTCGTATCGGAGAGAAATTAATTAGTCTGGATCGAGTAGAGCGCCTTCTGAAGCGGGCTTTAAAGCTTCGGGCCCAGGGTTTATCTCAGCAGGAAGTAGCCGGCCTTCTTTCATTGGATCGCAGTTTTATTTCGCGGTTGGAATCAGCCGGAGAAATACGAAAGGGGAAACGGGTGGCAGCGGTCGGTTTTCCGGTAGGTAATTCGCTGGAAATATCTGCGGTTTGCCGGGAGTTAGGACTGGAGTTTTTTATGATATTAAACGAACGGGAGCGGTGGGAGCTGGTCAGCGGAAAGCAGGCTTTGGATTTTTTTAATCAGATGTTGGAAATTGTTACGCAGCTTAGGGGCTTTGACACCCTCGTGCTTTTAACGTCTGAACGTTGGTACAATCTCGCCGAAGCTCTTCTCGATTTGCAGATAGTCTATATCAGTCTGGGCCCGACCCCGCTACAGGAGGACAGGCAAGTAGATCCGGATCAATTTCGCCTGATCCTGAAACAGGTTTTTGGGAATGGAAAGGAGGAAAAACTGGTTGAAGCATGTGGTAGGGATTAGCCTTGGTTCTTCATCAAGAGATCACACGGTGATCATTAATTTATTGGGGCAGGAGTATAAAGTTGAGCGGCTGGGTACAGATGGCGATATGCAGGCGATGATCGGCAAGATCAAAGAGTTGGATGGAAAAGTGGACGCTTTCGGACTCGGAGGCATGGATCTCTATCTTTATGCCGTAGATCGCCGTTATGAGATAAGAGATGCCCGCAGGGTTGTCCGGGCTGCCCAAAAGACGCCGATTGTAGACGGGTCGGGTTTAAAAAATACTCTTGAGCGCAGAGCGATTGATTACCTGGCCGAGCATACCGGCCTGTTTATTAAACCGCAAAAGGTTTTGTTGATGAGCGCCATGGATCGCTTAGGAATGGCCCAGGCTTTGGAAAAGGCCGGCTGTGTTATGACCTACGGAGACTTTCCCTTTATCTTAAAACTGCCGTTTCCGATTCATAATCTGCATAAACTGGCTTTGGCGGCGCGGG
Organism: Dethiobacter sp.; assembly: GCA_018333405.1. Taxonomy (GTDB): domain Bacteria; phylum Bacillota; class Dethiobacteria; order DTU022; family DTU022; genus JAGXSR01. The sequence goes on from JAGXSR010000124.1 coordinate 5,953, forward strand.
TGGTTGCGCCCATCGTTTGCCGGCTGCCCTTTTCGATGTTATATCCTACCGGTGATAAACAGACTGAAAGCAAGCCTCGTTATCCGAAATATTTTTATGAAGCGGATGTCGTGGCCGGAGACTTTCACTTTATAAGGCGCTATATGCCGCCGAAGCTGCCAGGTAAAATCATTATTACCAACACCGTTACCCGTGATGATATTGATTTCTTAAAAAAAAGCGGCGCCAGAGCTCTGATCACGACTACGCCGGAGATGAGCGGCCGTTCTTTCGGCACAAATGTGATCGAAGCCCTGTTGGTCTGTATGGCCGGAAGCGACAAAGAGCTGGCGAAAGAGGAATACTGCCGTCTACTGGACGATCTTGAGCTGATCCCAAGAATTGTCGCGTTGAATTAACCATATAATCTAGAACCAACCTTTCTTGAGGAGCCGGTCTATGAATTATCAGTTTGCCGTATTTATCCATGCCGGCAGGCAAAGTGCTCTGCCGGCATGGATTTCCGATTGGTTTAGCCCCATTATTCCTCCCCACAAGGTATCCGCGGTATACAGATTGTCTTCTCCGTACGGGCAAGCGGAGGGAGTTTTTTTATCGATCAGTCTTCCACCCGACCAGTCCAACTGCCTTCCTGCCCCACGCCTAGCCAAAAAAATATTCAGCGCGGGCAGGTTGGCTAAAAAAATGGGCGCCCGGATCATAGATCTAGGTGCCTTAAACGCAGCGGCAGGGCATATCGGAACAGCGCTGGCTCGCACATTGCAATTGCCGGTGACTAACGGTAAAAGCTTTATTGCGGCGGCAGCCCTGGAAGGAAGTAAAAAAGCTTTGAAATTGATGGGGGTCCCTCTTGAGGAGGCAGAGGTTTTGGTTCTTGGCGCGACCGGGTCAACTGGTTCTGCCTGTGCACAACTTTTAGCAAAGGATGGGGCAAACTACCTGACCCTGGTAGCCTCAGATCAAAATCAACTTGAGCTGTTGGCTGAGCGGATTTTTTATGATTACGGGGTAGCCTGTAAAATTGCCTCGAATGCGCAAAGATCATCAGGGCGGGCCGATCTGATTATCTCTGCCGGAAAGAAGCCTGAGCTGCTACCTCCTGTCGAGGATCTAAAAACAGGCGCGGTATTCTATGGTCTGTCCGAAATACCCATATCTTTTAATACAATCGGCCGCAGCGATATTTTAATAATTGATGGAAGCCTGATCAGGCTGCCGGGCGACATTTTATTCAACGGGAAGCTCGATTTTCCGCCTCTGACTGCGCCGGCCTTCATGGTCGAGGCAATGATTCTGGCTTTGGAGGGGCGTTTTGAAAGTTTTACCTTAAGTGGGGATATACGTGTCAGCAAGGTGAGCGAAATCAGAAAGATGGCGGTAAAGCATGGCTTTGAGACAGCAGGGTTTTATTGCAGGGGACGCCTTATCACTGATATGGATATTGAGAAAATCAAAGGTTGTGTTTCAGGTAATGCCCGCAGCGGGAAATGAAAATCCATATTTTAACTTGACAACGGGATCGATCACCATTATAATTTATTACAAAATTTGATACGATTTGTTTATGTATCAGACTAATCCGGATTGATTTGTAAAAGTGTCAAGCAGGACTTGACACTCTATTTATGATAGCGATATTAGTGGTAGGCAGTTTATTGCATACCAGGTCTGTTTTACTCATATCCAATATACTGTAACGTTTTTAAGAAATCATAACAGTGAGGGAGAGTCAGTATATGTCCGGTGAGGAAATAATCTTAACCAGGGATGGATTGGAAAAGATCGAAAAAGAGCTTCACTTTTTAAAGACAGTCAAGCGCAAAGAAATAGCCGCCCGCATCAAGCAGGCAATCTCTTATGGCGACATCACGGATAACTCGGAATATGAAGATGCGAAAAATGAGCAGGCATTTGTGGAAGGGCGCATCGCTACCCTGGAAAAGATGCTGCGGTATGCCCGTATTTTGGAGAAGACAGATAATGGGAATAGCTTTGTCACGCTTGGTTCGACTGTTTGTCTGAAAGATCTGGAACTAGACCAGGAATTTACCTATACCGTTGTTGGCACAGCGGAAGCTAATCCATGCGCTAGCAAGATATCAAATGAATCCCCGGTGGGCAGGGCAATTCTGGGGCTTTCGGTCGGGGATGAAGCTGAAGTAAAAGTTCCGGCAGGATCTCTGAAATATAGGATTATCGCCATAACTTAAATAGGCCACCGGGGGTGTTAGTATTTTGGACCAGGGAAATTTGCACGAATCGCTGCAAGTAAGACTGCAAAAACTGGAGCAGTTAAGAACTAAAGGGGTCGATCCCTATGCCCCCAAGATTAAGGCCGATTATTATTCAACGGATATTATTGAACAGTTTGAAAGACTGGAAGGCCGGCAGGTTTCTGTATGCGGACGGCTGGTCAGCATACGGGCTCATGGGAAAACTACATTTGCTCATCTGCAGGACTATAAAGGGCGTATACAAATCTATCTTCGCCTGGACCAGATAGGTGAAGAACTGTATACTATGTTTGACCTTTTTGATCTAGGGGACTTCATCAGCTGCCGGGGCATAGTTTTTCGTACTCAGAAGGGCGAAGTGACCATTAACGTTGACGATTACCGGTTCCTGGTTAAGTCGCTGCGCCCGTTGCCGGAAAAATGGCACGGACTCAAAGATGTAGACTTGCGCTACCGCCAGCGCTATCTGGATTTGATTGTTAATGAATCTGTTCGCAACACTTTTATTAACCGCAGCAAAATTATCCAGTGCATACGGGAGTATTTAAACAGTCATGGTTTTTTGGAAATGGAAACTCCGGTACTGCAGACCGTCGCCGGTGGAGCCTTGGCCCGCCCCTTCACCACCCATCATAATGCTTTAGACATGAGGCTTTATCTGCGTATTGCCACGGAACTTCATTTAAAGCGTCTGCTGGTGGGTGGATTGGACAAAGTTTATGAAATCGGGCGGATTTTTCGCAACGAGGGCATCTCTACAAAGCATAATCCTGAATTCACCTCTGTGGAGTTTTACCAAAACTACGCTGACTATGAAGATATGATGGTTCTCACGGAAAATATGATTCATCAGGTTGCTCTGCAGGTTCTGGGAAGAAGCAAGATCGTTTACCAAGGCGAAACCATCGACCTCACCCCTCCCTGGCCCCGGGAAACCATGGTGGATGTGGTTCGTAAATATGTCGGAGTGGATTTTGCCGGCATCTCTGACAGTGCGGCGGCCTATCGGGCGGCGAAAGACGCCGGTCTTGAATTGCCGGAAGGTCTTTCATGGGGTGAGATCCTGAACGAGTTTTTTGAGGTTTTTTGCGAGGAGCAGTTACGGCAACCCATCTTTGTCAAAGATTATCCGATCGAAGTTTCTCCTTTAGCCAAAAAAATTAAGAGCGACCCGCGCTTTACTTATCGCTTTGAAGCCTTTATCATCGGGTATGAGGTAGCCAACGCTTTTACGGAACTTAATGACCCTATCGACCAGCGGGAGCGATTTGAGCAGCAGATGGCCAAGCGCGAGGCCGGAAACGATGAAGCGCATGTAATGGATGAAGACTTCGTCACCGCATTGGAGTACGGCATGCCGCCTGCCGGGGGGGAAGGCATAGGTATTGACAGGTTGGTCATGTTGCTTACTGACAATGTTTCCATCCGTGACGTTATCCTTTTTCCGACGCTTAGACCACGGCAGATGGAAGATTAACCATAGATTAGTATGGATCGATAAAAACCCGGAGAATAATCCGGGTTTTTATTTAAACCGAGGTTGCCGATTCAATATTTGGTGTATAATATAAAGGCGGAAGAAGGAGCGCCTGAGCAGAAATTCCTGTATTCGGCATGCTTTTACAGATAATTATGGCTATGCAGTCCAAAAAAAATGTGTTTGACAAACCAGATAAACCGTGTTAACATGTAAAAGTCGCGCTTAACCGGAGAAGATACAGGGAAGGCGCCGCTCTTTGAAAACTGAACAGGGTAAGGTAATAGTGGTAGGAATGTTTTGGTTTTGAATGGTCTTTGTTCGGTTTTTTTT
>JAGXSR010000125.1 GCA_018333405.1 Dethiobacter sp.
TGGTAAACTCTGTATCATGGCGGGAGGTAAAGGACGGATTGGCCCTGAAGACCGGTCCCACCTCAAAGACCCGGTTGAAGCCGGCAGCCATGGCCATTTGCTTGTAAAACTGCGGTGACTGTGCCAGGTGAGCCGTTGTATCAAAATATTTTAAGCTGAACAGCTCGGCCCCCGATTCACTAGCCGAACCCATCAGCTTCGGGGAATGCATCTCGATAAAACCGTTTCGTATCCAAAACTCGCGCATAGCGTGCTCGGCAGTAGTCTGAATCTGAAAGATCAAGTGATTTTCCGGGCGGCGCAGGTCAATAAACCGCCAATCCTGGCGCACGGACAGGCTTGAGTCTTTGTCCACCGGCAAATTGGGATCAGCCAAGCTGAGAACCGTAATTATTTTCGGGTAGATCTCCAGTCCCCCTACGTTGACCGATTCATTGGCCACTACCTCTCCAATCACTTCAATGACTGATTCGGAGGTCAATTTTGAGATAACCTCCGCCAATTCAGGGTTGTCTTTACGTGAATTGGTCAGCTGAATGACCCCGGTTTCATCCCGGACAATGACGAATTGCATCGTCTTTTGGTTCCGGACAGTATTGACCCAGCCTTTGATTCTCACTTCCTGCCCGATTGCCGTTTTCAGTTGGTTTACCTTAGTTTGTTTCACGAACGTCCACCTTTTTAATCCGGATAATTTGACTAATGCTATTGATTCTCGTGTTCGTATTATGTTGGCAGAAATAAGCAACACCAGTAACAATGATATTACTTTACAATAATTGCGCAGGTAAGTCAAACTAAGCTCGGAATTTAAACTTTGATTGGCAGCATACCATCCGTTAGGGTTTTCATAGAGGTTCAGCATTTAAACTCCCGGCGGGCAGCAGCCTGGAGATGCCGCCTGCCTGCCGCTCCGCCGGGAAAAGTCAGGTTCAGCCCAGCTGTCCCGCGTATAACGAATCAATATCTTTCTGATATTTATCCAGGACGGCCCGGCGCTTTAGTTTTAAAGTCTGGGTAAGCATGCCGTTGTCCACGGTAAAATCCTCCCGGAGAAACAGGAATCTGTTCGGCACTTCATATCCACCGAAGGTTTTCTTAAGGTGTGCGACAATTTCCTGCTCCATCATTTGTGTAAACTGCTCATTGACCAGCAAGTCGCCGGGCAGTGTTGATAAGCCTTTAGCGGCAGCCCACCGTGCCGCAACTTCAAAATCAGGCAGGATCAGGCAGATGTTGTACGGCCGGCCATCCCCGTAAATCATAGCGTTGGCCACCTTGGGCAGAAGTTTAATTTCTTCCTCGATAGCCGCCGGGAAGACATATTTTCCGTTTTGCAGCTTGAACTGTTCTTTAATCCTTCCGGTAATCCACAAGAAACCGTCCTTGTCAAACCGCCCGCGGTCGCCGGTACGAAACCCCCCATCGGCCATAATCACTTTTGCCGTCTCCTGGGGTTTGTTGTGATACCCCTTCATTACGTTCGGCCCGTAGACTACAATCTCCCCATCATCCGCTGAATCTTCAACCACAGAGCGGTCGATGACCACTTTCTGGCCTTCCAGCACCTTACCCACGCTGCCGATTCTCCAGCCTCCAGGGCTGTTCATGGTCACAGCGGGCGCTGTTTCGGTCAGGCCGTAGCAATCGAAAATGGGCACGCCGATATCGCAAAAGAACTCGGCAATTTCTTTATTCATGGCGGCGCTGGCTGTAAGCGCCCCGGTCACCCGCCCGCCCATTGCCTCTCTGATCTTGGAAAAGACCAGCTTATCCAATACTTTAAATTTTAGATCGATCAGCGGATTTTTTTGACCGCTCCCGACTAACTCTCTTTTCTTTCGGGCGGTAGCGCAAGCAGCGTCAAACAGCTTTTTTTTGGCTCCGCCGGCATCGTTCATCTTCATATTAATCCCATCGTAAATCTTGTTGAAGACCCGGGGCACGGATATCAGAAAGTTCGGTTTTACCAGCCGGATATCGTCACCCAATGTCGATACATCGCGCATAAAACCCAAAGAAGCGCCCCACCGAATATAAGCGTTCAGCTCCGCGCTTAAGGCATAGGAGTGGGCCCAGGGCAGCATGGATATACCCACAAATTTGTCGTTTACATCAGGAAAGAGCTTCATTCCGGCCTGGGAGTTGTAGGTCAAATTTCCGTGAGATAAAAGCACCCCCTTGGGATCGGCGGTGGTGCCCGAAGTATAGATCAAAACAGCGATATCGTCAGGGCCAGGGATTAGTGGATCAACAGGATTTTCCTGACCCATCTTCTCCAAAGCAGTAAGGCTGTTTTCGCCGGTGGATTCAATGATATAAATGTGTTTCAAAGTATCGATCTCCGCAGGAAAATCTTTTACTTTCTCGTAAATCGCCGGGGTTGATACCAAAAGAAACTGAACAGCGCTGTCCTTGATGATATATTTCCAGGTATTGACTAGCTCCTTTTCATACATCGGGACATAGCGGGCATTCCTGCCGTAGGCGCCGTAAGCCAGAATTGCCCATTCCGGGCGGTTAGCCGAGATAATGCCAACAGCATCACCCGGACCGACGCCCAGCTGAGCAAGGCCGCCCCGGACCTGTTTGATCCGCCGGCCGATCGCTCCGTAAGTAAGCGGAGACAGGCCACCGCCGCCGTCGTGCACCCAAAACAGCACCTGATCACTGAACTTCTTTTCACTTTCCGCCCACCACTGCACAAGGTTGTCCGGCTTTTCGTACGTCCACATCAGAGATCCCTCCAGAGATGATTATTAGAATACCTTTGCCGCATCACATTACACAATGTTCTAACTTTTTATGCTTGAATATAAATTCAAGAAAGCAAGAATAGTATCCTGCGGTAGAAAATTTCAAATATTATGGGGCGCCGGCTGCCCGGAAGCAGTCTCGGGCCATACACATTGTGGGGAGATCGCCTGTTCATCATTGCGGCTACATCCGGCACGGCGAATAACCAGGAGCGTTAACGGGGGTGTTTTGCCGGATCTTTTCCCCGGAGCACTGGCTCTATCCGGCTTTTTAAAGGCTCCGGCACACTGCTAAACTTTAGCAAGTCTATCTTTCTGATCAGGGA
>JAGXSR010000126.1 GCA_018333405.1 Dethiobacter sp.
TCCCGTGTTCAGCACAATAAAACAACCTGTGCCGTAAGTATTTTTTACCGTGCCCGGCGTAAAACAACCTTGACCAAAAAGCGCCGCCTGCTGATCGCCCGCTGCTCCGGCAATCGGTATATCAGCGCCGCCGAAAGTCTGATGGTCCGTATAGCCGTAAATGTGGCTGGAGGGTTTCACCTCCGGCAACATAGAGACCGGTATATCTAAAGCGTTAAGTATTTTTTTATCCCATACCAAATCGTTGATATTAAACAGCATCGTTCTGGAGGCATTGGAATAATCGGTGACATGCGCCTTCCCCCTGGTCAGGTTCCAGATAATCCACGAATCAACGGTACCAAAAAGCAAATCGCCGCTTTCGGCTCTTTCTTGTGCGCCCTCCACGTTGTCCAAAATCCACTTAATCTTGGTTGCTGAAAAATACGCGTCAATAGTCAGACCGGTGTTGGCGCGGATATATTCTTCCAGGCCTTGAGCTTTTAGCTCGCGACAGATGCCGGCAGTTCTTCTGCACTGCCAGACGATGGCATTATAAACAGGCTTCCCGGTAGTTTTATCCCAAATCAGAGTAGTTTCTCGTTGGTTGGCGATGCCGATAGCCGCAATTTCGTGGGGAGCGACACCGCTTTTTTCTAAAACCTCTCGCGACACGCCGCTTTGGGTGCCCCACATCTCCATCGGATCGTGCTCAACCCAGCCGGCTTTCGGATAAATTTGGCTGAATTCTTTTTGAGAAACTCCGACTAGCTTACCCTTCCTGTCAAAAAGAATTGCTTTTGAACTGGTCGTGCCCTGGTCCAACGCCAAAAGATACTTTTTCATGTCAGTATATCCTCCCTGGTTATAAAACTAGATGCCCCGCACAGCGCCCCGCCGGTCAGCGCCTCCCAAACATATCGCCAAACCAGTATAAGGAGACAACAGAAAACAAAAAAACCATACCTAAAGCTTATAAACCAAGCTTAAATGTATGGCTCTCCATTACTCGGCCAGGATATATTTAGGACACCATTTAACTCTATTCAGATTATACTATTCGGCAAGCTTCATGTAAAGATGCGGTGAGCTTGCCGCCAAAGAAATTTATTGCTCGAAGATACCCCGATGGCGTTAGCGTGCAGGCATTCAATCACATTTTCGTTCTCTTCGATCAGGCCTCCCGCTATGATCGGGGAGTTGGTTTCGCGGCTGATTTTTTTAATTATTTTGGGCATGATGCCCGGCAATATTTCAATAGCATCCGGCTTTGTCTCTTTTATTGATTGGATGCCCGTTTCAAGGGATAAAGAGTCGAGAACAAAAATTCTTTGGATGCAAAATATATTCATGTCTTTAGCCTTTTTGATCAGGTTGCTTCTGGTTGTAATTATACCGTCGGGTTTAATAATCTTATGGATATATTTTAAAGCCGTTAAATCTCTCGATAAACCGTCCATCAAGTCGATATGCACGTACACATTTTTCCTGACTTGCTTGATCATCTCTACCATATCTTTTAAATTAAAGATATTCCCGATCAGCAAAAAAATAATTTCACAGTGGGAGTGGACGGCCTCCTCAAAATCTTTAATGTTGTTGATCGCCGCAATAATTGGGTATTGCCTGATTTTATAAAAAAAATCTTTTTCCATAGCGCATAGCTTCGCCTCCGGGAACAACTTTATTTGCTTGTATTTTCTACGTTACGCCGGGAAATGTCAACAAAATCCTTGCCCAATAGATGCCCAAACATGACCTTTTCAGCCTCCGCAAATCATATTGGTTGCTTTATTTACCGTATTTTTCCTGGAAACTGGCCAAACTTTCTTTGGGCATTTTATAACAATGTTCTTCATCCAGCTGTCCCAATTAGTATGATCAGACAATGCAGAACGGAAAAAAGCGCTCCGGCAATTTGCTACTGTATCCGGTTGCTCCAGGTAATGGCCGCCGGGGCCGACTTGGCTGATCAGATCCTCGGCGCTACCCGGCAGATCTTCTATTTCCCGGCGCAAACTTAAAACCCTCCCCCATATTTCTTCATCCATAATCCATTTTTCATAGCTGATACTTAAGAAAGATTCCATGATCCCCATGGCGTGGAGGACAAAATCAACATTATTGGCCATAGTGAATAAGGAGAAAGAAGAGGCGCACTAATACGCAGCAACAGTATATCAAATGCCGGTATGAGAAAGAAGAACCAAGCATCAAAAAGATCAGTCGTCAGATTCGATCGGGAAGTTGCGGCCAAATATGCGAAAGCCCCGCCCGGGGCAATTGGAATCTTCTATAAAACACTGGGCGCATTATATTTCCTGTTCCGGTTTCCTGACAAAAATTTTACATATTCTTGATTGTTCCTTCAAATGTATCGATTAAAATTACTATTGTTATTTGCTCATCTGTTTGTTTAGGAGGATGCTGGATTTGATTTTGATTCAGGTGCTTCAGGTTTTAGTTTTTTCCTTCGGCATTTATTTTCTGCTGATTGCCGCAGCTGGGCTTTTTACCAAGCCTCCCTGCCGGGTGCATTCACCCAGACTTAAATTTGCCGTGATTGTTGCCGCCCATAACGAAGAGCGGGTTGTGGCCAAATTAATCCGCAACCTGCTGAACTTGGAATACCCGAAACAGATGTATGATGTTTACGTTATAGCCGATCATTGCACGGATGCCACCGCTGCAATCGCCCAAAGATCAGGGGCGCTGGTATGGAAGCGTTCGGGAAGCGTTCGGGGTAAAGGGCGATCTTTGCAAGAGATCATGCATGGGCTGGGCTTTACTTCGCCCGGGGAAAAACGTTATGATGCCGCAGCGATTATTGACGCCGACAACCTGGTGGCCTTAAATTTTTTACAAGTGATGAATAACCGCCTTTTGGAAGGTGAAAAGCTAATTCAATGCTCTATCGATTCAAAAAACCCCAATGACAGCTGGGTAACTTCTGTTTTTAGCGTTAATTTCTGGATTAACAACCGCTTTATTCTGCAGGCCCGATCCAATTTAGGACTCAGCTCCCTGACCGCGGGTACCGGTGTTTGTATCTCCCGGGAGATTATCGAAAAGACCGGTTGGTCAACCGTAACCCTGACCGAAGACCTGGAGTACGCCGTCCAGGCTTTGGCCTTAGGCTACCGGGCCTCATTTGCCAGGGAAACCAGGGTCTATGATGAAAAGCCGATAAATTTCAAAGCAGCCTGTCTCCAAAGGCTGCGCTGGGCCAGAGGCCAACTGAACGTCGCCATGCTCTACGCGCCCCGCCTCTTGCTTACAGGTCTGCGCAAAGGGGATCCGGCCAGGTTCGAAGGAGGTTTGCGTTTACTGCAGCTGCCGGTGCTGGCGCTGGGGATTGTAATGCTGATATTGGCGCCTTTACAACCGCAGTTCTTTCGGGACACCTCGGTTTATTACCAGATAGGACTGAGATTCCCTTGGGCAGCGTTCTTTTTTGCCGCTGTGCCTTACCTGCTGCCCGTAGCCGCACTTTTCCTGGACCGGTTGCCGCTTAAACCTTATCGCTATTTTTTATTGTATCCGCTATTTTACTTGAGCTGGATTATACTGGTTCTATACGCCCTGATTACTTTTCGCAAACAAAAATGGGTCCCTTCTCAACATAAGTGCAATCTAGATTATTTGCATATGCCTCCGGCGTCTGCTTCAACCTGCTTACGCGCAAGATTCAGGCTCGGCAGAACCGGCCTTAAAGAATACTCCTGAAGGACAACCGGCACACCGGTGCCCGGCGCAACTTTAAGCGGACAACAGATCCGGATTCTGATACAATAGAAGAAAATGCGGATCTGAGGTCGGGGATTTGAATAGACCGGTTATTCTGATCATCGAGGATGACCGACACATCCTGGAGCTGTTAAAGGTATGCCTGATCCAGGAAGGATACCAGGTTGTACCTGTAGAAAACGGGCTGGAAGGGCTGGAAATGGCCAGGCAGGGCAGTTGGGACCTGATTATTCTGGACTTGATGTTGCCTGGTATGGATGGTCTTTCTATTTGCCGGGAGCTATCAGCGAAAAAAGCGCCTGCTCCAATCCTCATACTTAGCGCCAAGGGTGAGGAGATGGACCGGGTATTAGGGTTAAAGTTAGGCGCAGATGATTACGTGGTAAAACCTTTCAGCCCGCGGGAGCTGACAGCCAGAGTCGAGGCCTTATTGCGGCGAGCAGGCAAAAGAGAACAGCCTCTGGAAGAGCTGAAATTAAGCGAACTTACAATCAGCCCCGCTCAGCGGACCACATCAGTTAACGGAATACGGCTGCCTCTTACGCCCAAAGAATTTGAACTCTTGCACTTGCTGGCCTCTCATCCCAAAAGGGTGTTTACCCGTGATGAGCTGCTGACTCTGGTCTGGAGTTTTGATTATCTCGGCGGCAGCAGATCTATCGATGAGCATATCAAGAATCTTCGGCAAAAAATAAAAGAAGCGGGCGCCCAAAAAACCTACATTCAAACTGTATGGGGAGTAGGATACAAGTTTGAGGAGCTGACCTAAATTGACCCTGTTTCCGTTAAAACGTTTTTTTACCCGACTGATGCTCAGCTACCTGGTTATAACCTTGGCGGTGCTTAGCGTAATCAGCATCGTCTTTATCACCCTGATGCAAAGATATTTTTTCAGCGTGGAAGGGTGGCAGCTGGTCAGCCGGGGAGAAAAAGCCGGATCATTGTTGCAAGAGCCTCTGCTGCGAAACGATCTGCCTGCGTTGAGGAAGCTTACAGAGACCCTCGCTTTTTCTTATGACGCTTCCCTGTGGGTAACCGATAAATATGGCGCCGTCCTGGCAAACCCGGGAGCCGACCCTGACCGGTTGGGACTGAGTGTAGAGCAGGGCGAGATAGAGCACGTCCTGTCCGGCAACGTGATTACCAAACAGATAACCGGGCCAGGATATAACAGCCTTTTTTACATGGCGCCAATCTATGAACCAGGATATGACCCGGAGGATGAAAACGGCGACGCCGGTGATGCGGCCCCGGTGATCGGATCTCTGGCCATCAGTTTTCCCTTGGGTCGCGCCACCGGCACAGTTGCCGGGATCACCCGCCTGGGAATATATGCCGCCGCCGGCGCGGTAGCCCTGGCGGTAATTATCGCTTATTCCCTGTCCCGGCAAATATCCAGGCCTGTAGAAGAGATGAGCCGGGTAGCCCTGGAACTGTCGCAGGGCCGGTTTGATCAACGGGTTTCGTGCCATACCGGTGACGAGCTAGGGCATCTGGCCAAAACGTTGAACTATGCCGTTGACCGCGTATCGGAGACCATTGAACAGCAGCAGCACAGTGTAAAGCTGCAGCGGGACTTTATTTCCGACATCTCGCATGAATTCAGAGCCCCCCTGACCACCCTGCGCGGCTTTTTGGAGTTGATGCGCAGCGGCAGGATTAACTCGTCCGATCAAAGCCGCTATTTGGAGATCATGTATGCCGATACGTTGCATTTAAGCCGTCTGGTTCAGGATCTGTTGGAACTGGCTAGTTTAGAATCGCTCCAGATCACCCTGGTTAAAGAAATGCATGATCTTGGCCCGCTGCTTAAATCATCAGCCCGGCATTTACAGCTTGCGGCCGAGGAAAAAGACGCTATACTAGAAGTGCAGATTGCCTCCGGTCTCCCCAGCATCCCGGTAGACGCTAACCGCTTTCACCAGGTAGTGGTTAACCTGATTGAAAACGCAATCCGTTACAGCCCGCCTGGCGGAGTAGTCGCCGTTAAAGCCGATGCGGAAGAACAAGGAGTCACGATTAAGGTCTCCGACTGCGGTAAGGGCATCTCGGAAGCGGAGCTTCCGTTTATCTGGGATCGTTTTTATAAAGTGGATAAAGCGCGCACCCGCTCAGATACCGGCTCAGGCCTCGGCTTGGCTATTGTGCGCCGGATTGTGGAGATGCATGGGGGCCGGGTGGCTGCCGAAAGCGCCCCGGGTCAAGGCTCTGCTTTCAGTTTCTGGCTGCCTGTGGAAGATGCAGCATTAACTTAAGGCTTTCAAAAAAAAATGCAGGGAGAACCCTGCAAGAGAAATATAGTAGGAGGTTAGGTTAAGCGTCGTTTGTACAATAACTATTCATCTTAAAACTGAAATATCCTGCTAATATAAAAAATATTTTATATAGAAATAAAATTTTTATGATTCAGATTTAAACTATTTTGGTCCTGCATAAATAATTTGGCCGGCAGCGGTTATACTACAACTGAAACAGAGGTCTATAACGGACGGGCCCAGGTTGCGGTAAGGTCAAAAGGCTTTGCTGCAGCCGGCCAAAGGTTGTTCGCAGGTCCTGATAAGGGCTTGTGATCAGCCGGCGGGAAGATGGTAGCGGGTTTTGTAAGGCTCTGTAATAGTCAAGCAGATTGTTGCAGGGTCTGCAGAGGCCCGTTACGGTCGAGCTAAGATCGGTATAAGTTCTTGCTTTACTTAAGTATCTGCTAAGGCTTAAGATAAGCTTGAGGTCGGTAGCGGTCAGCGGATCGCTTCCGGCTTCGGAAGGGTTTATACCGGTCGAGCAAAGGTTAATGCCGGTTCTGATTTGCGGTCTGTTGTAGCTGACAGGTTGCAGCAGGCTGCTAAAGGATCGTCATTAGCCGGAGCGCAGATCGTTATAGGCTTCTGTTTTATCTATTGCCGGCAATAGATAAAAGGTATGCAATATAATGAGAGAATTTTCTGTTATTATCGCGGCGTCTATGATGAGACAGCTGCAATTTGTAAACAGGGAACTAAATATCACCGCTGCTGGTCAAGCAGACGAGGAGGGAATAAAATGAAAAGAATGATTGTGTTAAAAGGTTTGGCCGGGCTTGTGGCGGTTGCTTTATTTGCTCTTTTCCTTTCATCCTGCGCAACTTTGGATAAGGAGGGCCAAGAATTTCCGCCTATGGCCGGTGACGGGAATGACGATAACCGAGATTTTGAGTTTGTGAGCCGGGATAAAGCTGAGCAGAATATCGCCGCAATTTCGCCGCCAACAGGCGCCGTCGGCTATAGCGATGTGCGGCACGTTATATTCAACGGATCAATGCACCTGACAGTCAAAGATGCCAAAGAGACAGTAGAAAATGTTCAGAGAATTGCAAAAGCGGCCGGGGGCATTATCAGCGGTTCCCATATTTATGAAATACGGGAAGGGCAGTACGGCGCCGATCTTACCTTGCGGATTCCGTCAGCGCAGTTTGAATCAATTATGGATCAGCTGCAACAGCTGGGCAAAGCAGCCTTCGTCAATACCGGTGAAACTGACGTCACCATGCAATATCTGGATTTGGAAGTAAGGATTAAAAATTTACAGGCCCAGGAAGAGCGTCTGCGGGAAATACTTAACATGGCCGACACTGTTGAAGATATCCTGAAGGTTGAAAGCGAACTGGGAAGGGTGCGCAGCGAAATTGAGGTGATGACTACTCAGTTTTCCTATCTGCAGGACCATGTCAGTTTTTCTACCATCAACCTCGCGCTGCAAGAAGAGCATATTGCCACGCAAACTATTTCTCCGGCGCCTTTTGAAGATTTAGGTACGCGGATGAAAGAAGCGCTGGTGCGCAGCATTAACTTTGCCGCCGCAGCTTTGGCGGGCCTGTTGGTTTTCCTGACCGCCGCGCTGCCGCTGCTCTTATTTCTGGCGCTGGTTATTTTTATCGTCTGGCGTTTCGTAGTGATTCGGATGGCTAAAAGAAAACCGCCGGTTGCCTGAGGCAGACGGCTACTGCGAGGGGCTGCCTTCCAAGAGCAGCCCGGTGGGCATGAACGTCGGCTGAAGGAAAGGGCCAAACTTCAGGAGGTTTAACCGCAGTATGCCAGCTAACCGGCTATTACGGTGGTATGGGGGGAACGGCGGTTAATCTACCGTCCCCCTGTCCCGTTTATTTGATCTGACCGGCCAGGCAAACTCGAGACTTTAAGGATTACATGGCTTGCCCGGCATATTTTTTTATCTGCGCCTGGCGACCGTATATGAGCAATTTATCCCCGGGCACGATCATCTCGCTGCCGCGCGGAACATGGGTCATATGGCCGTTGCGCTCTATGGAAAGCACCAGGATTCCGCAGTCCTGCAACCTGGTTTCTTTAAGCGACCGGTTTGCCAAAGGAGCCAGTGGATCGGTCAAGGTAACCTCGGAAACGGTGTATTCTTCTAAGTTTAGTGATTCGTCTTCACATATCTGGCAAAAAGGCGGGCTTTTGATCAAGTTTTTTTCTAAATAAGCCATTTGCGCTGCAAACATTTTTCGCCGGTTCAGCCAAAAACAAAGCCCCATACTCCACTTGGCCATGCTTAAGTCAGCCTATTTGCAGCGATGTATGCCCAATTATTGGGAATATGCTTAAAAAAATGATGCACTTATCCCTTGGTGCGTTTATTCGTTTTTTAATTCAGTTGTCGCCTTTATTTTTATTGTCAGGCTGCCGCGACAAGACTTCTTATGTTTTTCCCCTGCTTTTCACGGATTCGGCCGACAGCCATCGCCAACATTACCGTAAGCGCCAGGGTGCAACGCAGCTCCATCTTCTGCTTGCCTCGGATGAAATGCTTCTCAAAGCCATAAGCTTCGTCAAGACGGCTGTTTACTCGTTCTATTGCAGTACGCTTCTTGTAACAGTTCGCCCATTTATAGCTGGATCGCGCCAACGGGGTAAAGATCCGCCGGTCTTCTTCCAGGGGAATGCGCACTCCTCCGGTTACGCAGCATTGCTTCCTTCCCTTACACTCACGACCGTAATGCAGAGCCGGACAGCGGTATTTCAAGGTTTCACGGTCTTTTTCAAATCCCCCAAAGGCCATCTCCAGACGTTTGTTCGTCTCGGGGCAATAGCAATAGACCGTGCCCCTGTAATCATAAACAATGTTATCCTTTCCCGTTAAAAGCCGTGTTTGGTCTCCACGCCACATATTGCGGATGTCAATCACCGGTTTAACCTGATATTTATCCCATAGTTTCACTATTAATTTTGTGTCATCATACCCTTTGTCCCCTATAAAGAACTCACAGCGACCTATAATCTTTGGTTGTTGTTTGGCCATCCGGTCAACCAGCTTATGTCCTTCTTTTAGATCGCTGGCCGAGGCTTTTGTCACGGAAAAGTTTACAGGCAACTCATAGACAGCATCTACCACCAAGTGGAGCTTGTAACCAAACCAGGAAA
>JAGXSR010000127.1 GCA_018333405.1 Dethiobacter sp.
GATGTCGGCCGGTTCGGTGATTGTGGATGTGGCTATTGACCAGGGGGGTTGTGTGGAGACCATTGATCGGATTACCACCCACAGTGATCCGGTTTATCTGAAGTATGATGTGGTTCACTATTGTGTGCCTAATATACCGGCGGCGGTGCCTAGGAGCTCGACTATTGCCTTGACCAACGCCACTTTGCCTTACGCCCTGGATTTGGCTACTAAAGGTTGGAAAAAGGCGGTTTGTGAAAACCCGCCTCTGGCCAAAGGGATCAACGTCCTGGAGGGAAAAGTTACCTGCGCCGGCGTGGCCGCCGCCCAAGGGCTGGAGACTGCTTATCTGTCTCAATTTTTAACCTAGGGGCGAGGCCAAGAGACGCCGAACAAAAGCGGGGCGGCCGTGTCTCAATTTTTAACGTAGGGGCGAGGCGCTGCCTCGCCCGGATTTTAGGGATGTGCATGCATGATTAATAAGGAGAGATGAAAATGAAAGAAACCAAAGCAGTGCTGTGGGGCCTCGGCGCCATGGGTTCAGGGATATATAAGCTGATTACCGAGCGGGCGGGAATTAAGATTACCGGAGCGATCGGACGCAACCCGCAAAAATTCGGCCAGGATTTGGGAGAAAGCGCGGGGATGAAACCTTGCGGGGTTAAAATATCCGGCGACGCGGCGGCAGTTCTGGCCGCAGCTGAAGCGGATATTGTCCTGCACGCCACCGGCTCCTTTTTTAAAGAGGTCCACCCGGAGCTTTTGCAGGCAGTGCGCGCGGGGTGCAATGTAATCACAATCGCTGAAGAGATGGCTGAACCATGGTCCGCCGATTACGCTTTAGCTGCTGACCTGGACAAAGCGGCTAAAGAGAAGGGGGTAACCGTGATCGGCACCGGCATCAATCCGGGATTTGTTTTAGATGCCCTGATCATCGCCCTGACCGGAGTTTGCTTTAATATAAAGAAAATCGAAGCGGAGCGTGTTAACGACCTCTCACCTTTTGGGCATACTGTTATGTCTACCCAGGGAGTGGGAACTACTCCGGATCAGTTTGCCCGGGGAGTAGAAGAGGGTAAAATTGTCGGTCATATCGGTTTTACCCAATCGATCAGCCTGATCGCCAGGGCTCTGGGTTGGGAGCTGGATCGGATCGTGGAAGAGAAAGATCCGATCATCTCCTCTACCAGCCGCCAGACGCCTGTAGTCAAGGTGGAACCGGGCATGGTGGCCGGTTGCTATCACCGCGCTTACGGTTACCGGAATGGTGAGATTGCGATCAGCCTGAAACATCCGCAGCAGATCCGCCCCGAGGCGGAAGGGGTGGAAACCGGGGACTATATCAGAATTGAAGGCACTCCTATGGTAAATCTATCCATCAAGCCGGAAATTCCCGGCGGCATCGGCACTATCGCTATGGCCGTGAATATGATTCCTTTGGTACTGGCCGGCAGCCCGGGCCTGAAAACCTTGGTCGATCTGCCCGCTCCGGCTTCCTGGAGCAAACTGCGCTGAGCGGTAAAAGGAGCGGCTTATGTTAAATTATACCGGAAATGTTTTGCGGAAGGGAGATTGCTTTAATGGAGCAAGCTAAAAAAGGGGACTGGGTGCAAATATATAAGGTGCTCCTGCCGCCTGGGGAAAGGGCGCCGGGCCTGCCGCCGGAAACGGCGGCGGCGCCGCTGGCGATGAAGGTCAAGGGCCACCTCATAGAGGAAACGGCGACAGCAGGGGATGTCGTCTCTGTACAGACAATCACGGGCAGAATTGTGACCGGAGAGCTGATTGCGGTGAACCCCGCTTACCGGATCGACTACGGCTGCCCACAACCGGAACTTCTTAACGTCGGCGCCGAAGCGCGCCGGCTCTTAAACGAGGAGGCGGAAGTGAAGTGAGCGTGAAAACGGATCTCAGCTACCCGGGGGTCATGTCCCGCAAAAATGAGATCATGAAGCGGGCGGTCGGGCTGGATTACGATCAGTTTGAACTGGGTGGACTGGCCTTTGACTACGAGATGATGATGGCGCAAGCCGGTTACTCCTTGGATCAGGTGGCCCGCATTCAGGCGGAAACGGGCGTGGGCCGGACGCCGCTTTTAGAGCTGCGCAATCTCACCCGCCTGGCCCGCCTTTCGGCGCCGCCGGGCAAAGGGGCGCGGATTTTTGTCAAAGACGAAGCCTGTAACCCGGGAGGCAGTTTTAAAGCGCGCCGCGCCGCCGTATCCTGTTACCAGGCGGCCAAACTCGGCTACCGGGGGGTGATTGCCGCCACCAGCGGAAATTACGGCGCGGCGGTAGCTTCGCAGGCGGCGATGAGAGGGTTAAACTGCATCATCGCCCAGGAGTTATTTGACAGCCGGGATTTAAGTCAACCTGAAATACTGGAAAAAGGGCGCGCCTGTGAAGCTTACGGCGCCGAGGTTGTGCAGCTTTCCGTGGGACCTGAGCTATTCTACCATTTTTTGGTTTTACTGGAGGAAACGGGTTATTTTAACGCTTCTCTCTACACGCCGTTCGGGGTTGCCGGCATCGAAACCCTCGGTTTTGAAGTGGCTGAACAGGTAAGAGCATTAACGGGTCGCGATCCGGCCGCCGTGTTGATTACCCATGCCGGCGGGGGCAATGTCACCGGCACCGCCCGCGGGATGATTAAGGCAAATTGCCGCGACACCGCTGTGATCGGGGTCAGTGTGGACTTAAGCGGGCTGCATATGGCCAGCGATCGCGATTTTAACCGTAAATCGTTTACTACAGGGCATACCGGTTTCGGTGTTCCGTTCGCCACCTGGCCCGACCGGGCGGATGTGCCGCGTAACGCCGCCCGATCTCTGCGTTACCTGGATCGCTATCTGACCGTCACCCAGGGAGAGGTGTTTTATATGACCGAGCTTCTGGCGCAGCTGGAGGGCTTGGAAAGGGGCCCGGCGGGTAATACCTCTCTGGCGGCGGCGTTTTCTGTCGCCCGGGAACTAAACCGGGATGAGATCCTGGTAGTCCAGGAAACGGAGTATACAGGCGCCGGTAAGCATCCCAGCCCGCAGCTCACTTTTGCCCGCAGCCAGGGAGTGGTGGTCAGGCGGGGAGACCCCGTCGATAATAAGCCGGGTGAGCTCATCGTCATCCCCAATCGCCCCGCCCAAATTTCAGCGCGGGAACTTGATCTTAACGCGCTGAAACGCTCCTACCTGAAAAAAGCCCGGGCCGAAAAGAAAAGCGAGCCCTTACACCCGGTGGAGCGGAAATACCTGGCCGCGGAAATAAACAGTACAGAAAACTGGGTTGAAGATTACTTCCGTGAGGAGAGTTGAAGATAAGATGAAGCGTGATGATGATTTTGACCGACGACGCGCCGCTTTGCGGGACTTAGATGATGATCAGCTGGAAGGGCGGTTCTGGAAACTGGCCGATGAAGTGGTAAAACCGCTGATTGATCTGGCTCATGGCCATACCTCCCCTTCGATCGAGCGATCAGTCTTGTTACGGATGGGTTTTTCCAGCCTGGAGGCGAAAGATATCGTCCGCTACTGTCAAAAGCACGGTTTACTGGGCAAAGGGGCCGGACATGTTATCCTGCGCCTGGCTGATCGGCGCGGTCTTGGATACAGGGAGGCCGGCCTGCTTCTGGCTGAAGATAAGGGCTGGGATGAAGCGGCGGATATATTTGGAAGGGAGTTGCCGTCTTGAAACTGACTCCGGATCAGAAGATCTCACCTGAACAGATCCTGAATAACCTGGATCAATATCGGCCGCGGCGCAAAGGCTGGAGCTGGCGGCGGACTGTCGGCGGATCCGGGTTGACCATGGGTCCCTTTACCTACCGGCAGGCATCAGAGCCCTTAACGCAAAGTGTCCCTTTGCCGGCAGCGAAATCATTTCACTGTATAGATCCCCAACCGGATTGCGTAGTCACCTCAGAGATCGCCTCAGGCCGTTTTGAAGACGATCTGCGCCGGATGCGCATGGCGGCCTGGCACGGCGCCGACCATATTATGGTTATCCGCACCGCCGGTCAGAGCCACTACGACGGCCTGATCGAAGGGACGCCGGAAGGGATCGGGGGAGTGCCGATTACCCGCAAGCAGGTACGCGCCTCGCGCAAAGCGCTCGATCTGATTGAAGATGAAGTGGGGCGTCCGATTAATTTGCATTCGTACATCAGCGGGGTGGCCGGCCCGGAAATAGCCGTCCTCTTTGCCGAAGAGGGGGTAAACGGCGCCCATCAGGATCCGCAATATAATGTCCTCTACCGCAATGTGAATATGTACCGCTCATTTGTGGATGCCGCTGTAGCCAAAAAACTGATGATCACTGCGGATATTCTGCAGATCGACGGAGCGCACAACGCCAACGCCACGGCGCGGGAGGCCTGGAAGGTGATGCCTGAGTTGCTGGTGCAGCACGCCATTAACTGCCGTTACTCCGAGCTGGTCGGTATGCCCAGGCGCAGTATCGCTCTCTCCACCGTTCCTCCCACGGCGCCTCCGGCCCCGGCGGTGCGGATCGATCTTCCCTACGCGGTGGCTCTGCGGCAGCTGTTTAAAGGTTTTACCATCCGCGCGCAGATGAATACCAAGTATATGGAATCCTGCACCCGCGAAGTCACCGTTACCCACACTTTAAACCTGCTCTTATCACGCCTGACCGGCGCCGATATTCAGAGCACGATCACCCCCGACGAGGGGCGCAATGTGCCCTGGCATTATAACTCCATCCATGCCGTCAATACGGCCAAGCAAGCGCTGGTAGGCATGGACGGCCTGACCGATCTAGTCAGCTTAAACATGGCCGGGGAGTTAGGCGAAAATGTGCGGGAGCTCAAAGAGCGGGCTGTGCTTTTCCTGGAGGAGATTCTGGAAGCGGGGGGCTACTTTGCCGCGGTGAAACAGGGTTTTTTTGTGGACTCCGGCTTTTATCCTGAGCGCAACGGCGACGGCATCCGGCGCGACCCGGCCGGCGGGATTGGAGCAGACACCATTGTTCCCAGGGACGCCGACTACTGGGCCCCTGTTTGCCACCACTTCGGCTATAACAGTGTGCCTTTAGATCTGCAGGGGGAGTTTGCCGCCGGCCGGGAGGCATGCGCCGCTGTTAAAGGCTGCACGCTTTGCCGCCCGGAAAAAATAAAATATATCGATGAGCTGGATCCTGAGGATAACGCTCCACGCCGGCTGGAAGCGAGCCGGATATACCGGGAGCGGCTGCTTAAACCTGAGGCGGAGTGGGCCGGCGACGGCATTGTGACCATGACCCTCTTTCTGCCGGCGGCAGCGGCTACGGCGGAGTATGGCGCGCTGGAGATTGCCCGCCGCCTGGGGCTATTGGAGGCGGAGGTGATTAACCTGCAGGTTCAGCATCCGTCCGAGGGCACGCTTGTGGAGATAAAGGGGAAGGTCGGATTTGCCATTGATCCCGCCGAGCTGCAAATCCCGCCGCGGGAAGAGCTACTCGGCGAA
>JAGXSR010000128.1 GCA_018333405.1 Dethiobacter sp.
TGTATAATATCACCTTCCGCGCAGCGATCGCTAAACAGGCCGACGCCGTCTTTTTTGTACGCAAGGTAACGCCGCTTAGCCTATAGCTTATCTGGCTCTCAAGTCCTGTAACACAGGGAAGCATTGCCGGTTTATGGGTGGCCGGCATTGCCTGGTGCTGTTTCTTGGTATATAATGTTAATACTTTAGCGAATAAGGTTGTGGGGATAATGACCGGTATTATATTACCTGACCAAAAGAAACTGGAAGATATTTTTGAAAAGTATAATTTGCCGGCTGTATATCTGTTTGGGTCCCGCGTCGGCGGTACAGCGACCTCCGGCAGTGATTATGATTTTGGTATTTTGCTGAACGAAGCAGCGGATTTTGAAGAAGCTGCGCTTTTTGAGATGAATGTCGCCGAAGAATTATCTGGAGTCTTGGAGCAGAAAGCGGATATTGTTATCTTAAACTCCGCTTCTATTGAATTGAAATTTCTTATCATTAAGCGGGGCATATTGATTTACTCCGGCAATGATGATCAGCGGACTGATTTTGAAGATATGACCATCAGAGACTACCTTGATTTTAAGCCTGTTCTTGATACTTATCGCAAAGAAGTGCGGGAATCCATAAAAGGTGGTGGTTTTTATGGTTAATGAAGAACTGTTGGATGAGCGCCTGAGTCAAATCAGAACTGCAGTATTAAGGCTTAGCAGAATGAAAGCTTTCTCCCGGGAGGATTTTCTCGCCAATCCGGACAACTTTGCCATAGCCGAACATCATCTAAGAAGGTCGTTGGAAGCTTTATTTGATATAGGCAGGCATATTATCGCCAAAAAGGGCTATGGTAAACCGGAAAACTATAAGCAAATAATAGAAAAATTAGGACAGTATAAAGTGATCAGTCCTGACTTTGCACATAAGATTCAAGGTATGGCCGGTTATCGCAATAGACTGGTTCATGGATACGTAGCGGTTAGCCCCGAAGAGATATACAGTATAATAGAAAACAGGCTGGATAATTTCCAGGAATTCTGCACGGTTATTGCCGGCTATATTGAAGAGAATCTTGTGGAGAACGGAAGGAAAAACAGGCCTTATGAATAATAGAGATAGATAAGCTTGTAAGTTTAGAGGAGCAGTTGCGTGAATATTTACAGCGGGGAAAGCATAGGCAGGCCGAAGATATTCCGGCAAAGATGCTGACGGTGGACGGGAAAAGGCAGATGGTAAGAATAAACAAAACAGCGACCAGCCCGGCATTGGGCGCCGAAAAAGAGAAAGGGAAACAGAAATTTGCCCAAACATCATGGGGCAGCGCATGGCTGAACGCGCTGCGGCAGTTCGATTACAGCAACCGCCTGCCCAGGGGCAGAAGCTATGCGCGTGGAGGCAGGGTTAAAGATCTAAAGATTCGTGATGGCATATTGGAGGCGCGGGTAAAGGGACAGCGTAGATCTGCGTATAAAATTTACCTGAGGCTTATGCCGTTTACTGCGGCGCAGCTGGAAACCATAAACAGGGTAATAGGCGAAAACCCGGCGTTTGCCGCTGAACTGGCGGTGGGTAAGCTGCCGGCAGATTTGGCGTCTGTTTTTGAGAGCCAGGGGATTCAACTGTTCCCCGGCTCATGGGACGAGGTGGACGCAGACTGTTCCTGCCCTGACTGGGCTAATCCCTGCAAGCATTTGGCGGCAGTCTTCTATGTTCTGGCGCAGGAGATAGATGTCGATCCGTTCATTCTGTTCAGCCTGCGGGGGCTGTCAAAAGAGGAGCTGATGGGCGCCGCCGGATTTGCCGGCGAGGTGGAGCGGGAAGACAGGTTTGTTCCGCTGACGGAAGTGGCTTTGCCGCCGGATGAGGCCTTTGAGTTCAGCCTGGCCGGTTTGGATAAGAAAGCAAGCGGGGCGATCTTTTCCCTGCTTGCCGATAAGCCGCTTTTTTACAGAGGCGAGAATTTTAAAAAACTGTTAGTGAAGGCCTATAAAAACGTGGCGGCAGCCGTGGAAGAGCTTGAAGTTGTTGAGAGCGGCGCGACTTTGCGGCCGGCCGGCATACGCATTCTTTATCATGGCGAGGGACAGCCCCTTTTTACAGCGGCAGCTTTTGTCTGGCCGGATCAGATCCCGCCCTTTGGCGCGGACGACAAAGCGGCGATGATGAGTGTTCCGGTGCTGGAAAAAGGAAAATACAGGGTGCGGCGATTCCGCGGCATAAAGACCGGGGCGCCTGCTTTGCTGAAAATGTTTCTTGAGATGCCTTTGTTGCTTGACGGTTCCCCTGAGATAAAATTTTTGAGCGCCGCCGCTTCTGTGGCGCTGGCGCTGGCGCGGGCCTCTGCTTTTGTGCCGGAAGCCGTTCATCTGAAAACAGGCCATTTTTATATTTCTTACAGGCCGCTTTCGCATGATGCCGATGTTTTGGCGCTTATTGATCTGCTGACCAAGCTGATGCCGCCCGAGTTAATTTTTTTCCGCAAAAATAAAACGGTCATGCCGGGCAGGCAAGGTGTGGAAGAAATATTGTCGCTTTATCTGGCGCACATTGTGCGGGAATACGGCAATATTGAACCGGACGACAAGCTGTGCCTCTCCTTTTTCAGGATGGCCGACTACCGTCCGGAGAAGTTCGAAGAGAAGAAGACGGGTAAAGCGGTTGCAGACTGGCTGGGAAGCCTGTCGGGGTTTACCGGCCGCTTCGGTCCGCTGGTGCGTATTGAGCTGCCGGTCGGGCGTCAGAAAAAGTTCAGATTCTTTCTTGATGTGGCAGACAGGGAAGACCCTCTTGCGCCGCCGCTGCCTTTGGCCGATCTGTTCGCCGGCGCGGACGCTTTTTGCCGTCCGGCGGGAGAAGTGCTGGCCATGGTCGCCAGACAAGTCGCCGCTGCTGCCGGGTATTGTCCCGAGCTGAAGGAAATGCTCGCCAATAAGGGGGAGCGGGCGCTTGCTATGGGAACGGACGAGGTGTCGCGGTTTTTGGGCGAGGGCAAAGAAGTGCTGGCGATGCTAGGCATCAGGATGCTGCTGCCCAAAGAGCTGCGCTCCGTTGTTGCGCCTAAGCTTGTTTTATCCGCCAGGAGCAAAGGGAAACACGTTACCTATCTTTCAGTTGCCGAGATGGTTGCTTTTGACTGGGAAGTGTCGCTGGGGGAGATGCGTCTGAGCGGAGAGGAGTTTAAAAAACTGGCTATAGGTGCGTCAGGAATTGTGTATTACCGCGACAGCTATCTTTTGCTGCAGCCGGATGATGTAGACCGAATTTTGACACATCTGAAAAAGCCTCTGCCCAAGCTCGGGCCGACCCAACTGCTGCGTGCCGGCTTGACGGGAGAGGCGGGCGATGTCAGGTTTGAGCATGATGCTGTTTTGGCAAAGCTTCTGGCTGATCTGCATACGGAGATAAATGTGCCTGTACCGGCGGGATTGCAGGCCAAACTTCGCCCGTATCAGGAACGGGGCCTGCGCTGGTTGTACGGCAATTATGACAGAGGGCTGGGCAGCTGCCTGGCTGATGATATGGGTCTGGGCAAAACAGTACAGGTGATTGCGCTAATTCTAAAGCTCAAAGAAGAAGGGAAGCTGCACAGGCCGGCGCTGGTAGTCTGCCCCACCACGCTGCTTGGCAACTGGGAGAAAGAATGCGCCCGTTTTGCGCCGTCGCTGAAGGTAGCTGTCTGTCACGGTCCGGACAGGGAGGCGCAGGCAACAGGGACAGATGTGATTATTACCAGTTACGGCGTAGCGCGCAACGACAAGGAGTTGCTGTCAAAAAAGCGTTGGAGCCTTTTGGTGATTGATGAAGCACAGAATGTGAAAAATGCCGACAGCGCCCAGGCATTGGCGGTAAAATCGCTCCGGGCCGACGGGTATGTGGCCATGAGCGGCACACCTGTGGAAAACAGGCTCGATGAACTGTGGAGTATATTTAATTTTATCCTGCCCGGGTTCTTAGGAACAAGAAAAGAGTTTGGACAGCGTTTTGCCGTACCGGTTGAGAAGTACAGAGATCTGGATAGAGCCAGATTGTTGCGCAAAGCCATAGCGCCCTTTATTTTACGCAGGATGAAATCCGACAAAACCGTGGTTTCAGATTTACCGGAGAAAATAATCAAGAACGAATACTGCCGTCTGACGGCGCAGCAGGCCGCGCTCTACCACGAGGTGCTGGAGCGGGAAATAAAAAAGATCAGCGACAGCGACGGGATGGCCAGAAGAGGGTTGGTTTTCAGCCTGATGACAGCGCTGAAACAAATCTGCAATCATCCTGTCCATTTCGCAAAAAAAGGGCTGCCTGAACCGCATTATTCCGGCAAAGCGGAGATGGCGCTGGCCTTGCTGCGGCAGATAGCTCAACAAAATGAGAAAACGCTGATTTTCACCCAGTACAAAGAAATGGGCGAACTGCTGGTACAGATGCTGGAAAGCAAGCTTGCTATGCCGGTCAGCTTTTTTCACGGCAGTTTGCAAAGAAAAGCGCGGGAAAAGCTGGTCGAAGCGTTTCAGCACGATCCGGACTGCCGGTTGATGGTGGTTTCCCTGAAGGCCGGCGGCACAGGCCTGAATCTGACTGCGGCGACCCATGTGATCCACTATGATTTATGGTGGAACCCGGCAGTGGAAGACCAGGCCACAGACAGAGCATACCGCCTCGGACAGAGACAGAATGTTGCCGTACACAGATTTGTTACGCTCGGCACGTTGGAGGAAAAAATCAATACCATGTTGGAGGCAAAAAAAGAACTGGCGGATCTGACAGTATCAGCCGGGGAAATATGGCTGAGCGAAATGTCCGATAGTGAACTGCGTGAAATATTCAAGCTCTCCATATAAGCATCCGGCTATTTGGGCGCGGAGATGCCCTTTTGCCGGGTGGCCAAGATTTTGGGTTATGTGGTGTGGGCCTTGATCTGGACAAGCTGCCGGTCATTACCCGTTATGTGGATTAGCCTCTTGAAGAGGGTATGGTTTTCGCTTTGGAGCCGAAGTTTGTTTTTCCAGGGCTGGGTGTGGTTAGCATAGAAGATGCCTTCCTGGTGGCAACAGGTGGACTTTAACCGCTTGCCACATACGAATAGAGACCGCCTCCGCTTTCCTAAAAATTGCTCAGATGCCCGGACGGTTACGCTTGCCCCCTTTTTCTACCACAAATGGACAAAAGATGCTTGACTTTTTTCGTGGGGGGGTATATGATACCTGACTTTGGTATCAGACATTCAAAAATGGTGCAAACTTTGTCATAATTAGGAAGGTCGACT
>JAGXSR010000129.1 GCA_018333405.1 Dethiobacter sp.
TGGCGGCAGATGATCTGGCATGGCCTCTGCGGCCGGCCATCGTGATTCTTGCGCTAATAGCCATCATCCTGAAGCATAGAACGACGAGCTTTTCAAAGTTAAGAAGCCATTATTTGTCCTTGCTCGATACATCAAGGGAAATGGCCGCAACGATAAATGAGCAAAACAAGCTATTAATGGAAAAACAGGTCGACGAAATCAGGTTGGCCCGCCTAAATGAGCGCAACCGCATCGCCAGGGAGATCCACGACCATGTGGGCCACAGGCTCTCCAGCGCTTTTCTGCAGATAGGGGCGATGCTGACAATGAGCCCCGGGCAGCCTTCGCTTATCGCCCTTAAAGAAACGCTTAGTTTGGCGATGGGCAATATCAGAAGCAGCGTCCACAACCTCTACGAGTCTTCGCTGGATCTGGACGAGCAGATAGAACAGCTGGCGGCAAGCCTTACCTGCTGCCGGGTCGAGGTAAACATCCGTAGGCAGACCGACCCGGAGATAAAGGTGAAGTACGCGTTTGTCGCAGCCGTTAAAGAAGCATTTGCAAATATTGCCAGGCATTCCGACGCTTCCCTGGTGCGCCTGACATTGACCGAGCACCCGGCTTTTTATCAACTGGTCATCTCTGACAACGGCCGCGCGGCTACTGCAGATCATACAAAAGGTATCGGTCTTAAAAGCATTGCGGAGCGCGTCGAGGCGTTAAGCGGTCATTTTCTGGTAAAAACGCAGAGTGGATTTGAAATATTCATCACGATCCCAAAGGAGACCACAGAGGATAGACTTGAAACTGCTGCTCGTCGATGACGACCCGCTGGTCTGCCGGTCGCTGCAAACAATCCTTGAAGCCGATCCGGAGCTGCAAATTGCCGGCATCTGCCATGATGGAAATGAAGCGATTGCGCTTTTTTATACGCTTTTACCGGATATTCTGCTCATGGATATCAGGATGCAAAAGGTGAGCGGACTGGAGGCGGCGGAATCTATCATCAAGGCGCACCCCGAGGCCAAGATCCTTTTTCTGACCACTTTTTCCGATACGGAGTATATCATAAAAGCGCTGCGTATCGGCGCAAAAGGCTTTATTTTAAAGCAGCACTTTGAAAGCATCATCCCGGCGATTAAAGCCGTCAGCCTCGGGCAGCGGGTTTTCGGCGACGAGATTGTGACTAAAATCCCCGCCCTGCTGGCAAACAGCGTTAAAAAGGATTTTAAGGAGCACCATCTGACAGAAAAGGAGTCGGAAATTTTGCGTTGCCTGGCCGAGGGGCTATCCAACAGGGAGATTGCTGAAACACTTTACTTAAGCGAAGGCACTGTGCGCAACTACATCAGCGTCATGCTGGAGAAATTATCGCTGCGCGATCGCACCCAGCTGGCCATATTTTACTACAAGAATAAAGATTAATCAGGCGCGGCTGGATTATAACACGCCATCATCTGTTCAATTGCTTTTCTTTCAGTTCATCCCGGTTTAAAACCTTGATGAGCATCGAGACCAGAGCCTGTCGTTCCTCTTTGGTTGCATCCATCCACAGCTTCTGCAACAGGCGTTGTTCCGGGTTAGCCGAATCTATATGCTCGGCAAAGAAACCACCAAAACGGTAAGCCAACCTTTTAATCTGCTCTTCAGACAGCCCTATAAATTCGCCGCCGTCCATTGCCGCACGCAGAATCTCCGTCCACTTTTCCCATGATACATTTATTTCCATATGACCGATCGCCTCTGTTTTAGTTTGGCCTGGTTTACCATTCAACAATAGTTTAACCAGCTTAAATACTGGTTATACATCTCGAACTCTACCGACTGTCCGAAGTGGATCTGCCGGCTCAAATGCTTAACCCCTGTATAGACACAATATTATTGAATAATCGACAAAATATGACATTATATCCTATTGACACCACTAGGGGGTGATATACTAGCAGTAGGGTTAAAAACTTTAAAGGAAGGTGTTGCTTTGATGGCTGCAGGAAAATTCAGGTGGTTGCCGAATGTGCTTGAAGGGCGGACTATCTTTTTGACATTGTGCTGCTTGTTGCTGATGGTCTCGCCGGCGGGGCTTGCCTTTGCGTCACAGGCCCAAATACAGACGGGTCAATCAGAACTAATCATCCTGGGGCGAGATGTGCATACTTATGACTTAGACGGCGTCCAGTGGAGATTCCCGCTGCAGTTAGTTAGTTTTGGTCCGTGAGCCGGAACGGCCCGCTTAGTTGAGTTTAGTATTGATACGCACAATCTTTCTCATCTCGTTCCTGAACTACAAAGAACCATGCCGGTTTATTCTCTGGATGAGGAGATTGACCGAGAGAGCTTCCGGAAATGGAATGACTACCGCCTGCGGTCAGCGGCACTTCGGGGTCGCAATAATGAAAGAGTATCCTTATCTGCGGCAGAAGAGCGCGAATTTGGGGGGCTGAACAAGCGTGTACTGGAAATCGGCGATAGCAGACGCGACATCAACCCGATTGAGTTAACAATTAACGTTGCTGATTTGCCCTTTAAGGTTGTTGGTGACGGCCACTATAAAGTCAGAGTTGTCGTGGAGAGAGGTCAGCGTTGACCAGGCGTTGCGCGCCGGGCGCACAGTGGCCAGCCGCCTAGGTGGGATCGCAACACTGCGGCTGAGAAATGCGCAGGGCGGATTGCAGGAAATAGGCTCTTGGTTTACAATGCCGGCAAATGCTACGGTGAGCGGGGATGTAGTGCTTCGTGCTGCATTATCCGGGGTCTACCGGGTCAGGTTGGTAGAAGATAATTTCCGCCGGGAATGGACTCTGCATAGTGCATGGCTAGGCGCCGGAACAACTATCACAATCCCGCTTAGCTTTACTTTCCCGGGTGGGCAAAGGTTTTACCACATCATCGTTGAGCACACAGGGCTTACCGCTCAAGACTTTATATGCACGAGCCCGATTTTCATTAGGCAGTAGAGGCAGTAGACCTTTAAACCGCCTGTGGCGGCGCCAGGATTAGCTTAAAGAGCAAGCGGGAGGAGAGAAGAATGTCGTGCGGAAGTTGCATGGAATAGATAATATGCAGGGAGGTGTGAAAGATTATGTTCAGAAAGTCGGAAGACATGGTCGGGTTGGCGTGGGGTATAACTGTTACGATGTTTTTTTTAGGGACCTTGTTTGTAGGTGGCAATTGGGTTGGAGCAAGCGGAAAGATCCTCATCCCCTATTTTGACTTAACCATCGCCGTACAGGCTTACTTTATGAGCATAGTGGTTGTTTTGGCATCAATTGCCACCTCCCTCGCCTTAGGCGTAAAAAATCTCTTAACAGCCTTGCTGCTGGCCTTGCCGGGCGGTTTATTCCTGTTTTTTGCGCTGGCGGTGATGGGTTTTTCCGCCAAGTTTATCGATGAGAGACCGATCACGGCGAGCATGCTGTTCTTTCTTATATCCGCAATTGGCGCGCCCCTGCTGTTTCGATTGTGCAAAGAAGAGAAGAAACGACAAAAAATATATCAGGGCGCCCTGTTGTTTATGATATTTGTGGTGGCTATGTCTTTGTTTTTTGCTTGGGGCGTGTGGGTTATGGACCTTTAGTTATCTCATTAATTAAAGGAAAATTAAAGGAAACCACAGAACTGACGCATTCCCCTATCGGACTATACCGGGTGACGAGCCAATCTTGTTAAACTGAAGGTATTTTACGGTCCATGATCTGCGCGAGGGCAGGGAAAGGGAAGTGCCAAGGTGGACGGGGGCGAGGCCGGGCATCGCGGCGGGTGGTTATACAAAACAAGCAGGCAGCTTTTACTCCGGGCATAACAGCTGGTATTCAACCAGCCGCGGGTTATCTGTTATTCCGGGAATGCGGCCCCGCTTGGCGATCGGTTTTCCATCAATCATTTTTAAGTCCATGGTCATATCAATTGCCCTGGCCCCGGAGATGAAGCTGCCCACGCCGAAAGCGTCGGCCCCGGCTTCAATCAGCGCAGGCATTTTTTCGGCGGTAATACCGCCGGAGACAATTATGCACACATGAGAGTGCCCCGCCTGATCCAGTCGGGCCCTTACCTCTTTTACCAGGCCGG
>JAGXSR010000130.1 GCA_018333405.1 Dethiobacter sp.
GATCGACGCGGCGGGAACGCTGGTCCCGGGGGTAAAACGGTACTGTTTGGGGTTTGCCGTCGGGCCCAATATTGCGGCGCAGTGATTTTCCCGATGCTGTGGCGCAGGGTTCAGAGCACGGTGATACCCGAATGGCCAGGACCTGTCCCTGCGGGTGATTGAGCACGGAAACACTTGTGTCCAGGTTTGGGACAGTATTGTTAAAGATGGCAGATCGTATTTTCAAAGAGTCCGTAGTCTTACCGTGGCGCGGATTGGCGCCCGTGATAGTGCCGTCATCTTCAACGCCGAGCAGCAGGATGCCGCCATCTATTGGCCAGGGCCACAATTTCCTCATAGATAACCGAATCTGAAAGCTTTTTGCGGTCAGATTTAAATTCCACACCCAGGGATTCACCTGAATGGACAATTTCCAGCAGCTTTTCCATGGTTAGCATCTGTTATCTTCAAAATCCTTTCTGCCAGTTATCTTGTTCTGTTTGGCAGCAAGCCATACGGGTATTTGCGGCCTTGTAGGCAAGATACATATAAGATTCAAGTTTATGGCGCAGGTTGTTTATATCACTTTTATATTAATTTTGTGCTGCATGAGAATATAGACAATAATGAAAAAACTGACTCTGATTAGGGTTGTTCACAGAAGCAAAATAGTGGGATACACAGATGGATAAGCTAACTTAAGAATAGTGTATGGGCAATTATGATGTGAATTGCCTTGATTATCGGCAGGTGATATTTTGCTTGGCTAAAACAGTGGTAGTGCTGGGAGGCGGCGCCGGGGGTGTGGCCGCGGTTAATGTGTTAAGCAAAACTCTTTCCCGGAATAACCGGATTATCCTGGTGGACCGAAAAGAGAGCTATCACTTTCAGGGCGCTTTTCCCTTGCTCATGGTAAACCAGAGGCGCCCCGCGCAATTGACTAAGAGGTTGGATAATCTGGAACGGAAAGGGATTGAATTTTTTCAGGCTGAGGTAAAACAAATTCGCCCGCAGCAGAATCTGGTAGATACAAGCCGGGAATCGCTTTGTTACGATTATCTGGTGATCGCATTGGGCGCAGAGCACCATCCGGAAACGGTTCCCGGAATGGCAGAAGGGTCTTATAATCCGTGGAGGTTCGAAGGGGCCTGCCAACTGCGCCATAAACTATCCCGATTCAAACGGGGGAAAATCGTGTTTTTTATGGCCAGCACGCCTTTCAGCTGCCCGATCGCGCCTTATGAGATAATTTTTCTCCTGGATGATTACTATCGCCGGCGAGGCCTGCGCCAACAGGTAGAGCTGACCCTGGTTACCCCGGAGCCGACCCCGGAGCCGCTGGCCGGTCCTAAGGTTGGCGAAAGCGTACGCCAAATGATGGAGGAACGGGGAATCACACTGATTACTCAGGCCAAAGTCCTCTGTTTGGACACGGATCAAAACCGCTTATTGCTGGACCATGGCATTGAAATACCGGGAGATCTGTTTATCGGTGTGCCTTCCCACTGGGGTCCAGCGGCGCTGCGCGGCTCAGGTCTGACTGAAGAGGGTGGATGGGTTGACGTGGATCCGCATACTCTGAACACCCGGGCTGAAAACGTCTTCGCCATCGGGGACGCGGCAGCGCTGAAGCTGCCGGTGACGAAAGTGTGGGCGCCCAAAGCGGGTATCTTCGCCCATTATCAGGGCGAGGTGGTGGCGCGCAATATTGCCTCGCTGATTGCCGGTGAGTGTCCAAGTTTCCGCTATACCGCCAAAGGCTTCTGGATTATGCTCACCGGGTCCGGCCGGGCCCGCTACTGCACTGTGCGTTACCGCACTGAGCCTAAAGCGCTCATCACCATGCTCCGCCCCACCCGGGCGGCTTACCTGGCCAAACTGGCTATAGAAAAGTACTGGCTGGTACGGTGGTTTTAGCTTACAAACCAGGTCAAAAGATCAGCCGGGCCAGGGCGTATCGATCACGGTAGAAGAGCCTGGGGATTGAGTTTCCGTTTGGTCATCTTGTCTTAATACAAACAGCGTCTGACCTTCCTGCACAATACCATTCAACTTTACGCAAATCTCTTCGATTTGTGCATCAAAAGGTGCTGTAACGGCATTCTCCATTTTCATCGCTTCAATACTGGCGATTTCTTCGCCCTGATGCACAATGTCCCCGACTTTAAGCATACCTCTTTTCGGGTTGCCGATTCTCCACAGATTACCGTTTATCGGCGCGCCAATTTCCAGCGGCCCTTTGGCCATCCTGATTTCTACCTGTTTTGCCCTGGGGGTGCTCACTTTATAAACCCTGGTTTTGTTATTGACACTCATCACCACGTGGATATATCCGTCATGTTCCCCTCCGACCGATAACAGCTCAATGGTGCAGGGTTTGCCGTTGAATTCAAAGTCCACTTTTCCGCCGGGTTTGCGCAGCCCTTCGAGCCAGACATCCGTGGGTAAAACCAGTGGCGCCTCTCCATACATATCTCTGAATTGAATAAATTGAAGCGCGTCCTTCGGGTGCATCAGGTAAAGGATAAACTCTTCTTCCGATGGCTCCCGCCCTATACTGACAGCCAGCGTCCGTTTTTGCTTTTCCATGCTTTCATCAGCGAGCGAATCCAGAGGGGAGAGTTCGCTTCTTTCTTTGATCTTGTCTTCCCACTCCTCACCGAACGCGCTTACGTATACCCAGTCGTCAGGCCAACCCATAGGGAGCCGCCCGTAGCCGCCCAAAATCAGATTTTTAAAATCACCCGATGCGCTCCGGAACAACTGATAAAGCTCCTCTTGCTCCTCTTTCTCCATCGAACTGAAATCCTGTCTTTTATCCTCCACAAACCTGGCCATCAGAGCGAGGAGATGCTTCACCCCGCTCTTTCCGCCTTCTTTCATATACTTGTTGACAATACTGCTGCAGGTAACCCAGGTAATCTGTGAGCCCGGAGTTACATCGAAGTAGCGGATGATCTTGTTGTAGTAAGACATCAGCGTTAAAATCTCCGGCATCAGGTGCAAAAAATCGCCATTTTCCGCCTGCTCAAAGGAGCTGGGAAAAGCGCCGCCCGGCATTCTGTGATATACGACATGGTGATCAAAACCTTTAAAAGGCGATTCGGCCCACTCATAATGCCTGATCCAGGTGCGCACTTTTTGCACGGCCGCTTCCGCCTCTTTACGGTTCAGATGCACCGGTATACCGAATTCCTCCAGATAAGCGTGCACCGCCAAAATGGGCGGCTGGCCATAAAACCGCGCCAGGGAATCTTCCTCTACGTCCAGGATTTTTGCTCCGGCTTGGGCTGCCGCCAGCAGCGCCGGTAAGGCCAGGCCATCCGTTGTATGGCGGTGATACTGGATCACCAGATCCGGGTATTGCTGTTTGATCGCGTCAACCAGGCTTCCAATCCGCCGGGGGCTGCCGACTCCGGCCATATCTTTTATATCCAGAATAATTTCATCGGTACCGCCACACATAGCCACAATATCTTTTACCAACTTCAGGTAATAATCGTCGGTAGCCCAGTCGGCCTGAGTAAAGCAGATCGCCGGTTCGAACAGTTTTCCCCTGCTCATCACTGTTTCCGCAGCCATCCGCATATTGCGTATATCATTTAAAAAAGAGAAGCAACGCCAGATATCTATATCCACTTGGGAGACGACATACTTAATAACATTGGGCGGATACGGGCGGTAGCCCCACAAACTGGTTTCGCGAATTAAGGTTTTCAGCAAAACATCAGGCATCAATGATCTTAAAATTTCGAGCTCTTCAAAAGGGCTCTCTTTACGGTTCATCAACCCCACATGCCACCGGGCGCCCCCGTGGCATTCCGCACTAAATAAGCCCATCTGATTATAGCAGGGCGCCAGGGTCTTTAAGTCATAGATGCGCAGCCGGTTTTTATAATCAGACTGACCGGCATCTCTCAGAGAAGTCGTCGACAGGCAAACCCCTTTTAACGAGCGAACCCGCCTGACAATTTCAGCGGGCGTTAAGCCCGGTTGGACAAAGATATAATTTTTCATTTGCTATCCCTCAGATCCATTTAGGAGTGCCCAAAGCTGATATTTCCGCAACATACCTGGCCACTTTCAACATTTCATCTTCGCTGTCCTTTTCGATGAACTTAGAGACCAGCTCATCTAAATGCTCTTCAATGAAGCGGGTGGAGAATTCGCCGGCGATAAATTTCGGGTGGCGAATGATACTTAGCAGAAGCGGGGCCAGGGTTTTTACCCCTTCAATGCGCAAATCCTTGCTGATCGCCCGGTCCATCACCCGAATAGCGTCTTCCCGGTCGGCGCCGGTGGCCATAATCAGCATAATCAGGGAATCATAATAGGGCGGTATATCCGCTCCTTCATATAAACCGGGGGAGATCCTGACCGCCGGGCCCTGGGGTGAATAGAGCCTGGAAATAACGCCAAAAGAGGGGTTAAAAGTCCGCGGGTCTTCGGCGTTAAGGCGGACTTCCAGCGCCCACCGGTTCGGGCGGATGTCGGACTGTTTAAAAGGTAAAGGCTTCCCCGCAGCCACATCGATCATGATCCCGACAATATCCAGGCCGGTAATCAGCTCCGTTATGCCGTGCTCAACCTGCAACCGGGTATTCACTTCCAAAAAATAAAACTTGCGCTTGCTGGAATCAAATAGAAACTCCACCGTCCCGGCAGAAACATATCCTATTTCCTGCATCAGCCTGACCGCCGCCGAGCATAACTCCCGACGCAGCTCTTCGTCTAAGCTGGGCGACGGCGCTTCTTCGATAATTTTCTGGTTGCGCCTTTGGATGGTGCATTCCCGCTCGCACAGGTGGGTGACCTGGCCATGAAAATCGGCTATGATCTGAACCTCAATATGCCGCCCACGTTCAATATATTTTTCAACCAGCACAGTATCGTCGCCGAAGAATTTAGCCGCTTCGGAGCGTACCTGGGCCAAGGCTGCCGGGATCTGCGCGTTGTTTTCCGCTTTGAGCATCCCTTTGCCGCCCCCGCTGGCGGAGGCTTTGATCATAATCGGAAAATCGACAGCGTCTTCTTCCATCCACTTCCTGATTTCCGCTTCGGTGGTCACATTGCTGATCCCGGGAATCACAGGCACGTTGCACCGGACAGCAATCTTCTTGGCTTGGATTTTATCCCCCATCGCCCGGATTGCCTCCGGGGGCGGCCCGATCCACACCAGACCCGCATCGATAACCCTGTCGGCAAAACGGTCATTTTCCGATAAAAAACCCCAACCAGGGTGCACCGCATCCGCTTTTGCCTGCAGAGCGGCCGATATAATGTTGTCAAAATTTAAATACGATTCGCTGGGCAGAGCGCTTCCAATGTGATAAGCCGTATCGGCCATCACTACGTGCTGCGCAAGCCGATCAGGAGTGCTGTATACCGCTACGGTTTTAATTTTCCGATCCCGACAGGTATGCATGATCCTGACCGCTGGAACGCCGCGGTTGGCGATAAGCACTTTTTCAATATTCTTATACATCGGTCACCTCAAGTCCTTCGTCTAAAGTAGCAAGATGATCATCTATCCGGAATTTGCCAGGCAAGCGGTTATCCACTATCATTCCACGAAAACGTCCGCACCATTTACCGATCATCACAAATCACCGCGCCAATTTCTTATATAATCATTATATGTATCATGAAACCATGAATACAACTTTGCATTTAAGTATAAGCGAATCAACTTTGCAGTGTCAATGACCATTTTTAAAAGCATTCCGGATCCTGTGTTTGGTTGACAATGGTTTGCACCGGGTATATAATGCAGGCGGAGGTGACTTGTTAATGGTTGATAGACAGCTTGTAACCGCTCAGGAATTGGCTAAAGCGTTAAACCTTTCTGTGGAGACGATCTGGCGCTATACCCGTGACAAGAAGATCCCGTCTGTGGAGCTAAGCGGCCGGCAGTATCGCTACCGGTTGTCAGAAGTGATGACCGCGCTTACAGGAGCAGCGCATGAAGGGACAGCTGAGTATCAGGCGGCAACCTCGCCGAAGCTCACCTACGATGATTATCTTGCCTTACCTGAAGAGACCGGCTTTCGGGTAGAGCTGCTCGACGGCTTGGTGGTAAAAGATCCGTCCGCCAACGTTCTTCACCAGCGGGTGTCGCGCCGGCTGCAGAGAATATTGGAAGATTACTTCCGGCAGGTCGATCCCGGGGGCGAGGTTTTTAACGCCCCTCTCGACCTGACGTTAAGCAGCTGCACTGTAGTCCAACCGGATCTCTTCTATATCAGCGGCCGGCAACAAGCCCAGGTGTTGCAAGCCAGAGTTGACGGCGCCCCAACACTGGTAGTTGAGATTCTCTCCCCATCCAGCGCCCGCAAAGATCGTTTGCAGAAGTTGCGTCTTTACCGGAAAGCAGGGGTGGAGCACTACTGGCTGGTGGACCCCGAAGCACAAACCTTCGAATGTTTCGCTCTGATCGGCGGCCTCTATGCGCAAGTAGCCGCCGGCATGGAGGAAGAAGAAGTCTCTCCCGAGCACTTCAGCGGGTTGACCATACACTTGCGCGATCTGTGGGGAGAAGCGGCAAATTAGCTTAAGCGGTACATCAAAAACCGTTTCTTTGGTCCCTGCAGACGATAACCAACATCAGTCCCGGGCCGGTGGTAATCCGGGCCCGGTGACCGGTAAATTCGTTACTCAATCCGCGGGTGGAGGCAAAATAGAGTGTTTCTCCGGCAAGCGGGTATTTCAGCCCCTCGGTGGTGATATTCTCGACCTCGGGCGTCAGCGAAAACAGGGAAACGGTTTCGCCGGGGCTTCCCGAAACCGTTATCTCTTGCTCGGTTAAATAAATGTGGTGGCGCTCATCTATGATCCGCGCCGGTATGCCGGCCCGCAGAGGAATTGTCAACAGCAGCAGATTGCCGATAGCCTGGTCAAATCGCCCGCCGCCTAAGGCACCCACCAAGAGGATCTCTTTTGGAGCCAGCGCCACCGCCCGCTCTAAAGCCAGCTCCAGGTCGGATTTATCTTTTTCCGCCGGAAAACGCAAAAACTCCGCCTTGCTGCCCTGCAGACGCTCGATAACCGAAGCCGGCAGGGAGTCCATATCCCCGATCACCAAGTCGGGCTGAATCCCCATAGCTAGAGCATGGAGAGCCCCGCCGTCAGCGCAGATGATAAAATCATCAGCACTGATCCGGCGGCGGACAAACTCCAGGTCATTGATTTCTCCATTGGCCAGCACAATAACCCGATTGTAGGTCATAGCAGCACCTGACATTGATTTTCCGGGCAATCGCCCCGCCTTCCGCCTATTGCGGCCGGCGCTAAACAGCTACGGCGTGTATGATTCTAAAAAGCTTTTCAGCCTTGATAGCCCCTCCCGCAGATCTTCCATGGTGCAGGCGTACGAGATACGGATATAGCCCTCGGCCCCGGGACCGAAATCGATACCCGGGGTTACCGCTACTTTGGCCTCCTCAAGAAGTCGGAAGGCCAGAGAGTAGGAATC
>JAGXSR010000131.1 GCA_018333405.1 Dethiobacter sp.
AATGGCTTGGGGCTGGTCGCCGGCCGGGACGAAATCCGCTTTTAATATAAAGCGCCCATCGGCACTCATCTGCTGTATCCTCCGAATATTGCTAAAAAGAATTCTAACCGCCTGAACTAATGCTTATACCGATTGCAGCAGTGAAATAATCATAGTTGTCAAGCCGATGGCGATAAATAAAAAAGCGGCGCCTTGCCTGAGCAGTCTGGGATTGATCCGGGAAAAATATTTCCTGCCTAGAAATATGGCCAGGGTATGATTTAAGAACATGGCGGCCATGGCCCCGGCGAAAATTTCCAGGGGCCGGCCGAAGCTCGCCGATAATAGAATGACCGCCATCTGGGTCTTATCGCCCATTTCCGCCAGAAAAACCAGTATTACTGTCTGGTAAAAACCGGCTTTGCCGGGTTGTAGTTTCCAATCAACAACTTCCCTGCCGGCCAGCGTAACCAGCCCCATAACCAGGAAAAATATCCCGGAAACAACCGCAATCAGCAGATCTGGAATGTGCTCGGCAATCAGCCCGCCAACCCCTACCGCCAATCCTAATACCAAGGCCAAGGCCAGCATGGTCCCGGCTAAAACCTGTCGGGGAGGGTAGCGGCTGGACATGGATAAAGAAACCAGCTGGGTTTTGTCTCCAAACTCAGCCACAAAAACAGTGACAAATGCGGCTACCAGAGCAGCAAGCAAAGCGCATCCCTCTTCAAATTAGTTCACCTTTTCCAAACAATCGCCTGTATTCATGTGCTTATCTTTCCAAAAAGCAGGCGCCGGAAATCAAGTCTAAAAAATGGGTGTCATCTCTTCCGGACTAAACCGCGCAGCCACCACAACAACGAAATCCGCCTGGTTTCCACGTAAACCAGCGACTGCCGGGAAGGAGCCATAATCAGGCCCAGGTTTGCGGCACGATGCAACCCGGCATAAATTGGTGAAGGCATGGGAGAAGCGGGCAGTAAATGTTCTTTGTCCTTAGTCGGTTCAAATATCTTTCTATTGAAAACAACGGAAAAAACTTTCTCCCCTCTGAGCCCTTCCAAAAGAACCATAAAGTAACTATCTTCAATCCGGGCCAGCATCTCCTGAAAACCGGAAACCGGAAAACCGTTTACCGTCTGAATAATGTCGCCTTGTTTCAACCCGGCCCGATCTGCCGCTGTACCGGGAAGAACCATCATGACCTGAGCGCCGCGTGAATCATCCCGATAAAGCGGTGAGCGGCTCAGCTCCAGTTTATTGCTGTAATGGATCAGCCACTCATGACCCAAAGGTGCCAGAAGCACTCCGGGGATAGCAAACAAGGGATAAAATACAGCTGCCAGTGCGACACTAAGCAGAGCTAAGCTGTATAAGGCCAGGGCCTGAGCAGAGAAAAGCGACTTTTCCCGAGGTGTGGATGAAAGCGCCAAATCAGCATAACCCAAACCAGCCACTACCGGCACCGCCATGTACTGCAAGGTTTCGCCTGCGCCCGGCTGGACAGTGGATTTTAACAGCGGCCACCATTCGGGCATGCTCACGCCGGCAATATCAGCTTGCAGCACCACACTGACCATCAGGGCTACCAGCGGCATCGGCCAAAAGCGCTGCATACTAAAACCACCGATCACTTCCCCTTCATCGGATTTCTTATAATACAGCGGAGTAAAGCCTTTATGCCCTTCCAGGCGGATCAACAGTGATTCGACCAAATGCAGCAAGCCGATCAACAACAACAGCGCCGGCAGATGAATTTTAAGTAAGGCGGCAATTACACTGTAAGTAGCCAGGGCCGGATATATTGATGCGGCTAGCCGTACTACAAGCACAGCTGTACCGATAATGCCTCCGGCATAGGCAAAACAGAGAAAGCGGGGATGGATCAGCAGCAGAAGTATCACTACCGGCCATATAAAATAGAGCCCGATTTGCTCTAAGGAGAGACCTAGAAGTAACAAAACGGCGCTGACCAGAAAACCGCCCAAAGCGCCGAAAGCAACCGAGGTGACCACCTGCTGCCGCACCTTGTTGATCGCCCGGCCGAATAGCCTCCGCTCCATTCCGGCTATGCGCCTGTATTGGAGATAGATTAACAGAACAACCATCCAAAAAACCGGGTTAACTAAAGCAGCCAGAAAAACATAGATGAATATTTGCATCAATTCCGTCAACATATTCATTTTACCCGCTTACCTCCCCTGGCGCCGCCACAGATCTGCTTCACCGGTCAGTTCGATCGCTTTTTGCAGCTGGGGGTCCCTGCTTATGGCTATATGTTCCAGCCCCTCCCGCAGCTCAACCCAGGTCAAGTCATCAAAGATACCAGTAGCGGGCAAACCGACACCCTCTTGAAACGATGCCAGGGCTTCAACAGTCTCCTGGTTAAAATAGCCCTCCGCTTCAACCGTATACCCCAACTCTTTCAGCATGCTCTGAAGCAGCTCCACTTCCATGCCGTAGCTTCCCTGACTCAGCCTGCCGGGAAGAAAATAGCGGTAATATTTAAGCGCCGCAGGCAGCTCTACCTGATAGTCCGGCTGCAGCCCATACCCGTGAATATCTTTTCCGGAGGGGGTCAGATATTTAGCCACAGTCAGGCGCAGTGCGCTATCACCAGGAAGCTGATCCAAGTGCTGCACGGTAGCTTTGCCGTAGGTTTTTACACCAACCAGCAGGGCCGCCCCCCGATCCTGCAGGGCACCGGCCACTATTTCAGCCGCACTGGCCGATTCCTCATTTACCAGAGCTACTATAGGATAAGAGGGAGGGGGGGCGCTGGAGTAGTGGATATTTCTGATTTGACCGCTACGATCGACCAACCGGGTAATCTCACCTGCCGGAACCAGCAACTTGGCTACTTTGATCGCTTCATCGACCAGACCGCCAGTATTGTTGCGCAGGTCCAGGATCAACCCCTTATGCAAACCTTCCTGCTCCAGCAATTCGAATTGCCCGGTAAAATCCTCCCCGGTATGGTTGTCAAAACTGCTTATTTTGATATAACCCAGCCCCGGCTGCAGCATACGGGAAGTCACCGTCTGCATCCTGATATCATCCCGGCTCAGAGTCATTTCCTTTGCTTCGTCAGCTCCCGGCCGAATCACAGAAATCGTGATGCTGGTTCCTTTCGGCCCACGCAGCAGCTCCACCGCGCGCTCCACCCCCTGGCCGACCAGATCTTCACCGGCCGCCCGGCTAATCCGGTCGCCAGGGAATAGTCCAGCCTTTTCTGCAGGCGTCCCGGGGATAATTTCAAAAATAACCACTTCCTCACCCACATCAACAATGCGTACACCAATTCCAGCAAAAGAGCCGGTGGTCTGAATTAAAAAGTTTTCCAGTTCCTGAGCGGTAAAAAAAGTGCTCTGTGGATCATTCAGAGATTTCAGCATCCCGTCAATAGCC
>JAGXSR010000132.1 GCA_018333405.1 Dethiobacter sp.
CCTTGAGCAAAGGCTTTTCGCAGGAGTTGCTGCTTCAGGCCGGTTTAGTTGTAGCTCGGGAGGGAGGTTCGGTATATGATCGCTTCCGCCACCGCGTTATATTTCCCATTTTTCACATGAACGGGAAAGTGCTGGGGTTCGGAGGGCGCTCCCTGGAAGCAGGGGATCAGGCGGGGCCGAAGTATCTAAATTCTCCCGAAACGGCTGTGTTTCAGAAAGGCGCTGTTCTCTACGGCCTGAACCTGGCTCGGGAGCAGATCAGGCGGGAAAAGCGGGCTATAGTAGTGGAAGGTTATACCGATGTCATTACCGCTCATCTGGCGGGGATGACCAATGTGATTGCCTCCCAGGGAACCGCGTTGACCGCTGCCCAGGCCCGGTTGCTTCGCTCCCAGGCGGAGTCGGCGATCATCGCCTACGATGCGGACCGAGCCGGGGAAGCGGCGACCTGGAGAGGTTTAAAAATATTAAGTGAGGCCGGATGTCTGGTCCGGGTAGCGGAGCTGCCGGCCGGAAGCGATCCGGACAGCCTGATCCGTAAAAAAGGCGCGCCGGAATTTATGAGTCTGATCACCGGCGCCGCTCCATTGGTCGAATACCAGCTCTCTAAACTGAAAGAGCACACAGGAACGGACACAACGGAAGGGCGGCTGCGCTACCTGTCGGAAGCGCTCAGTTTGCTCAGGCAGGTTACTAATCTGGTGGAGCGTGACTTTTACTTAAAGCAAGTGGCGGAAGAAATGGGCGCTTCGGAGGACTCATTGCGGAGCGAATTGCGTAAATACGGCAAAAAGGGAAACCATGTAAATAATCTGGTGTTAAAAGACCAGACTAATAATATTAATCAAACCAGGGCGCCCGCGGAAGAAAAAATACTTCTTGCCTTGATGCTGAACAGCACAAAAATCATCTCCCGGGCTTGCGGAGAGCTCTGTGTGGAGGAAATTGAGCATCCCCTGCTCAGGAAAGTAGTGGAAGAGATCTGGCGCATGAATGAGGCAGGGGTTATGATCAGCGCAGACAGGCTGATTGAACAATTTAAAGACCCACGCGCCCAGGCTCTGATTGGGGCGGCGGTAACCGACCCCAGTTTGCATAACCTGCCCGCGGAGACAATGGAAAAAATGGCGGGTGATTGTATCGCCCGGATAAAAGAGGGCAGGCTGAAGCAGCGGCGTCGGGAAGCAGAAGAAAAATTAAAGGAAATGGAAAAACAGGGCTTTGAACAGGCCAGAAGTTTGTTACAGGAACAACTGCCGGTAATCGTAAAAACAGGTCGCAGCCCGTATCGTTTCCGGGGAGGAGAGGAAATTTAATGGCTAAAGAAATAGAAAAAACCGTTTCTCTGGAAGAAGTCCAGCAGGACTTAATGGAACGCGGCAAAAGGAAGGGAACCATAACCTACAGGGAGATTATCGATTCCCTTCAGCCTTACGATCTTTCGGTTGATTTCCTGGATAATTTATATGATAAGCTGGCTCAAGACGGTGTTGATATTATTGACGAATCTATAACTGTGCCGGTGGACGGAGCGGCAAGCGTCGATGATGAACTCAAGCTGGACTTAGGTGAGATCAAAGCCGAAGACGACCTCAACCTGCCGGAAGGCGTAGCGATCAATGACCCGGTGCGTATGTATTTAAAGGAGATCGGCAAAATACCGCTGCTTACTTCAGAAGAAGAAATTGAGCTGGCCCGGGCCATTGAACAGGAAAGCGATGATGCCCGTCGCCGGCTGGCGGAAGCGAACCTGCGCCTGGTTGTCAGTATAGCTAAAAAGTATGTGGGCAGGGGTATGCTTTTTCTCGATTTGATTCAGGAAGGAAACCTGGGGTTGATCAAGGCGGTGGAGAAATTTGACTACCGCAAGGGCTACAAGTTCAGCACTTATGCCACCTGGTGGATCCGGCAGGCCATTACCCGGGCCATTGCCGACCAGGCCCGCACCATTCGCATCCCGGTGCACATGGTGGAAACGATCAATAAGCTGATCCGAGTCTCCCGCCAGTTGGTACAGGAGCTTGGGCGCGAGCCTTTACCTGAAGAGATCGCCAGGGAAATGAACGTAAGTGAAGATCGGGTCCGGGAAATATTAAAAATTGCCCAGGAGCCTGTATCCCTGGAAACTCCGATCGG
Source organism: Dethiobacter sp. (assembly GCA_018333405.1). Lineage (GTDB taxonomy): Bacteria > Bacillota > Dethiobacteria > DTU022 > DTU022 > JAGXSR01. The sequence goes on from JAGXSR010000132.1 coordinate 2,137, forward strand.
CGAGGAAGACGACAGCCACCTGGGGGACTTCATCGAAGACCACGAAGCGAGAGCTCCGGCCGATGCGGCGGCCTTCGAACTACTCAAAGAGCAGCTGAAAGACGTTCTCGACACCCTCACCCCGCGCGAAGAGAAGGTGTTGCGCCTGCGCTTCGGTCTGGATGACGGCCGCACCCGCACCCTGGAGGAAGTGGGTCAACACTTTGGAGTCACCCGCGAGCGCATCCGTCAGATCGAGGCCAAAGCCCTGCGCAAGCTGCGCCACCCCATGCGCAGCAAACGACTTAAAGACTATCTGGAATAAACCGGATCAAGAGGCGAATAATTATTCACCCCTGCTGCCGGCCCTGTCGGTTTAGGGTCAATTGCCGGAAACTGACAGCGCCGGCAATGCCTGAATAGAGACAACCCCGTGCCCAGGTTAAAAAATTACCGGCTCAAGACCCTTGACTATCATATCGTGCTTGGGTATAATAAATAACGTTCGGGAAGATTCCCGCACCTTGTTAAAGGTTCCTCAGTAGCTCAATGGCAGAGCGACCGGCTGTTAACCGGTAGGTTGCAGGTTCGAGTCCTGCCTGGGGAGCCAATTATTTTGTACATCATGCATTTCCGGAGGACATCTCATCGGGACATTCGCAGGGGACATTCCCTACGGGGTGTGTCCCCGCACCTTATTTTAAGCGGAGGCCATCTTTCTTGAAAATCGACATGCATGTGCACATTCTTTCCCCGGACATAATCCAAAACGTGGAAATATACAAAAAACGGGAAGCCTATTTTAAGTTAATCCATACCGGCCCCAAGGTAAGATATGCCACTGCTGAAGATCTTATAGCCCATATGGAATTATGCGGCGTGGACAGGGCCGTGGTTTTCGGCTTTCCCTTTACCGACCCGGGTCTCTGCCGGGAGACAAATGACTATATTATCGAGTCCTGTAAGAAATATAAAGAAAAGCTGATCGGTTTTGCCCTTTCTTCTCCCCTAGATTCCGGTTTTGAACAGGAAATTGCCCGCTGTCACGACGGCGGG
>JAGXSR010000133.1 GCA_018333405.1 Dethiobacter sp.
TAGATCACCGGCAACCCCATCAACGCCGCCAGCCTGACCGCCGGTTTCATGTAATCAAAAAATACCAGGAAGGTGGAGCCGAAGCACCGAAAACCGCCGTGCAGCGCAATTCCCGACAGAACAGCGCCCATGGCATGTTCCCGCACTCCAAAATTAATATTGTTGCCGCTGCGGTAATCTGCCTGAAAATCGCCCCGCCCCTTTAAATAAGTTTTTGTCGAAGCATTTAAATCGGCGGAGCCGCCAATCAGGTTAGGCAGGCGCCGTGCAAGCACTTGCATAATCCGGCCGGAAGCGGCGCGGGTAGCGGCAGGATGCGCAAATTCCCACAAGGCGGGATCAGCGGCGGCGGCCTCATCCAGCCGGCCGGAAAACCAGCGCTCCCACTGCAAGAACAGATCAGGGTATTGCCGGGCATAATCTTCCATCAGCCGGTCCCAGGACGCTTTTTGCTCAGCCAGCTCTTTCTTCAGCTCACTGAAATATGCGCGCACTTGCGCCGGCACATAAAACGCTAGCTCTGACGGCCAAGAGAGGCGCTCCTTGGCCAGGCGGGTCTCGGCAGCGCCTAGCGGGGAGCCGTGCGCTTCCGGTGTGCCCTGCTTGCCGGGAGAGCCAAACCCGATCTGCGTGCGCACCATGATCAGGCTGGGCCTTTCGTCTGCCCTGGCCTGCTCGATTGCCTTTTGTACGGCGATCATGTTGTTTCCGTCGTCCACCCTTAAAACATGCCAGCGGTACGCTTCGAACCGCTGGCCCACATCTTCGGTAAAGGCAATTTCCGTGCTGCCGTCGATTGTAATTTGATTATCGTCATACAGGCAGATCAGTTTGCCTAGCCGCAAATGGCCGGCCAGAGAGGCCGCCTCAGAGCATACCCCTTCCATCATGCAACCGTCGCCGGCATAAACGTATGTATAGTGGTCCACGATCTTAAACCCAGGCCGGTTGAACTCCGCCGCCAGGCGCGCCTCGGCCAGAGCCATACCCACAGCATTGGCAAAACCCTGCCCCAAAGGACCAGTGGTGGTCTCCACTCCGGGTGTGTGCCCAAATTCAGGATGGCCGGGAGTTTTACTGCCCCACTGGCGGAACTGTTTTAAGTCTTCCAGGGTGACATCATACCCTGAAAGGTGCAACAGGGCATACAACAAGGCGGAACCGTGTCCCGCAGAGAGAACAAACCGGTCCCGATCCGGCCAGCCGGGCGTATCGGGACAGTGTTTTAAAAAGCGCGACCATAAGGTGTAGCCCATGGCCGCACCGCCCATGGGCAAACCGGGGTGACCGGACCGGGCTGCCTCAACCATATCAACCGCCAGAAAACGGATCGTATTTACAGCATTATCATCAATAGAATGCATCTGCAAACAACAGCTCCCTTCGCCAATCTATGCAAACAGGCTTTCACCGAAAAAACCTGCAGCAGCGTTCAGTGTTACCTATATTGTAAACAAAAAAACCTGTTCTGAAAACCTTTGTGTGCCCTATGCCCAGTTTGGCCGCTGATGGAAAATTTAATGATCACTTCACAAATGCGCTCCGGTTAGTGGTATGCTAAGTATAACCTCTAAGTTCCAACCTGTGCTGCACTCGCGAAAAAAAGATTTTGTTAAAGGGTAGTCGAATTAAAGATAAGATAATGTTAATCGCCGCCAGGGAGGGAGACGCGGTTATGATACGACGCTTCATTATTGCAGCGCTGGCGCTTTTTTTACTGGCAAGCCTTGAGTCAAGCGCTCAGGGAACAGAGCTGTCGCCATTTAATTACGGTGAGCTGTTCGAACAGCACGGATCTATTTTTTTGATCATTGATCATGAGACTGGAAGAATTAAGGAGGCCAACCGCGCCGCTGCCCATTTCTACGGCTACTCACAAGAGGAGCTGGAGTCAATGTACATACAAGAGATCAACATTTTATCCCCTGAAGAGGTAGCTAAGGAAAGAACGACAGCTTTTGAGCAAAAACGTAATTTCTTTATTTTTCAGCATCGCCTGGCTGACGGAGAAGTGCGGACAGTTCGCGTCTATTCATACCCCTATGCCATCGGGGACAGAGAAGGGCTCTTCACGATTATATTTGACGTAACCGCTGAGCAGCAGTTGGCTGCCCGCACCAGAGCCAAGCAAACAGCGATCATCGCTCTATCCCTGTTGCTTGTGCTTATCTTTGCCGGAGTCAGCTATAAATTTAACCAGTTATGGGTGAAAGAACGCCGTCAGCAAAGGCTTTTGGCGGAAAGCGAGCGCCGCTATGCCACCCTTTTATCTAACCTGCACGGCCTGGTCTACCGCTGCAAGTTCGACCGGGAATGGACCATGGAGTATGTCAGCTGGGGCGGTGAAGAGCTGACCGGATACCCTGCGGAGGATTTGCTCTATAACAACAAACTAAGCTTTAACAGCATAATTCACCCTGAATACAAGGAAACATTATGGCAGGAGTGGCAAGTGGTTGTGGCGGCAAAATCGAAATTCCGGCAAGAATACCGGATCATTACCCGCCAAGGCCGTGAAAAGTGGGTGTTGGAGTTAGGGCGGGCGGTTTACGATAGCCGCGGAGAGGTGGCCGCGCTGGAAGGGATAATCACCGATGTGACTCCGCTAAAAGAAGCGGAAGCACGGGCGAGGGCAAACGAGGAGCGGCTAAAGGCCACCTTGAAATCCGTCGGCGATGGAGTCATTGCCACAAACCGGCAAGGCCAGGTGGAGATGATTAACCCGGTTGCGCAGCATCTTACCATGTGGACACAGGAGGAGGCGTTTGGGCAGCCGCTCACGGAAGTGTTTAAGGTGATCGATGAGCAAACCAGGCTCCCTGTCGCCGATCCGGCCGCGGTCGCTCTGGAGACCGGACAAACCGTAACCATCGCAAACACAGCATTGCTGGTCGGCAAGGATGGCACAGAGCGACCGATTGACGACAGCGTGGCGCCGATTAAAGATGAGGATGGAGTGCTGCTGGGCGCGGTGGTAGTGTTCCGGGATAGCAGCGAACAACGCCGCAGACAGCGGGAGATCGAACACTTAAGCTACCACGACATGCTGACCGGCCTCTATAATCGCCGCTTTTTTGAAACCGAACTGGAGCGCTGCAATACCGCGCGCAACCACCCTCTGTCAGTAATTTACGCCGACGTAAATGACCTGAAACTGATTAACGATGCCTTTGGCCATGCAGCAGGCGATCAAATGCTGGTCGCTTCAGCCGGTGTAATTAGGGCTCAGTGCCGGTCGGATGATATTATCGCACGAATCGGGGGCGATGAATTTGCGATTTTGCTTCCGCGCACCGATGCAGCCGCAGCGGCGGCGATCGCTAATCGCATTACCGCAGGGGCCGCAGAGGAGAAGGTCATGGGCGTAGTCCTGTCCATTTCTTTAGGCTGGTCCACTAAACTAGATGAATCCGAACTGATGTTTCAGGTTATTAAAAACGCTGAAGATCACATGTACAGGGAGAAACTGCTGTATAAGACAGCGCACCGCAGCTCGCTGGTCAAGGTCTTGCATGCCGCGCTGCTGCATGAATGCGGCAGCGAAGCGATTCACGCCAAGCGGGTCAGTCAGCTCTGCGTTGCCATAGGTGAGGCTTATAGCCTGGGGAAAAAAGAGCTGGAGGAGCTGGCCATAGCCGGTGAGCTGCACGACATCGGCAAGATTACTGTGCCAATTGGACTGATCGAAAAAGCCGACGCGCTGTCGGACGCTGAATTGGAAGAGATACGGCGCCACGACGAAGCCGGCTACCGCTTGCTGAACACCTTGCCCGAGTATGCCCAACTGAGCGA
>JAGXSR010000134.1 GCA_018333405.1 Dethiobacter sp.
GGCCGATTTTCACTTCCTCTACCGGATCGGCGGTCAACGATACGCGCAGGGTATCCCCAATGCCTTCGGCCAGCAGTGTCCCAATGCCCACTGCACTTTTCACGGTTCCGGAGAGCACAGTTCCCGCCTCGGTCACCCCAAGATGGATCGGATATGGGGCAAGGCCGGCAAAAAGCCGGTTTGCCTCGATCGTGGTCAGCACATCGGAAGCTTTTAATGAAACAATAATATTTTGAAATTGAGCTTTCTCCAATACCTGCAAATATTCCAGAGCGGAATCAACCAATGCTTCTGCCTTTGCCGCCCCATGTTTTTTTAAGCGGCTCGTCTCCAGTGACCCGGCGTTAACACCGACCCTAAGCGCAGCCCCCTGATCCGCTGCAGCCCGGGCCAGATCCCGCAGTTTCTCTTTTCCGCCGATGTTTCCCGGATTGATTCTCACTTCGGAGGCCCCGTGTTGCAGGGCCAGATAGGCCAAGCGGAGATCGAAATGTATATCCGCGATGATGGGTATGGACGATTCCTGCACCAACCTCGAAATACTGCGCGCCGCCCTAGCGTCAGGAACCGCAACCCTGATCAGTTCACAGCCGGCGGCGGCCAGACGGTTGATCTGCGCCAGCGTGCTTGCCGTATCGTCTGTTTTCGTATTGGTCATAGATTGGATTGAGATCTGCGCCCCGCCGCCGATCATAATCCCTCCTACCATGACCGCCAGGGACTGCCGGCGTTTGATGCTGCTCATGTCACACCTCCGGCTTGCTTGAGCCGGCGCTTATTAATTTTCTGAATCCATATTCTGATTTCTGAAACCTGAATCCTGAATTCTTCCCCCTTAAGGAATTATATCCCAGCGAATCAAGTCTCTATAGGTTACCAGCAGGATGAGCAGGATGAGCAGGGCAAAGCCGACGAAGTGGACAAAGCCTTCTTTTTCCGGATCCAGAGGTTTTCCGCGCACCGCTTCAATCAGCAGAAACAACAACCGCCCCCCATCCAGCGAGGGCAAAGGCAGTAAATTGATCAGCCCAAGACTGATGCTGATCAGTCCGGTCAGCCAAAGCAAGTTAATGATGCCGGTTTGGGCGGCTTCACCCACCACGATAATGATCCCCACCGGCCCGGTTACGTCAAGCGGCGCCTGTCCGGAAATAACCTGGTACATAGAATAGGCAACCTGACTGAAGCGATCAAAGCTGGCTCTCCAGGAGCTGACAAATTGATACCTTTCGACTACGGGAGCAATGCCGATCATTCCTCGCTCCGTCTCCGGAACCAATTCAACCACAGGTGAAAATTCAATAATTTGCCCATTGCGTTGCACCACCAGATCGATCGTTTTACCCGGCTTTCTGTTAACCGCTTCTACGACCTCCGTCCATTGCCGGATCTGTTCACCGTCTATGGATATTATTTCGTCTCCGGCCTGAAGGCCGGCCTGATCCGCAGGCGAATTCTGGAATACTTTTCCCAGGCGGGCGGTGTCCAGGGCTGGGATGCCGATCAGGAAAAAGAAAATGATAAAAAAAACGGTAACGGACAGCAAGAGGTTCATAAATGATCCCGCCGCCAGAACAGCAGCGCGCAGATGCAGTGGCTTTTTGTTAAAATTACCTGTCTCATCAGCGTCAGCAGGGTTTTCTCCCAACATCCGGCAAAACCCGCCCAGCGGGAAAAGGCGCAGCGAGTAGTCTGTCTCATTTTTTCGCCGGCTGATCAATTTTGGGCCGAAACCGATAGCCAGCTCCAGCACCCTGATCCCGCTCAACCGGGCTGCCAGGAAATGACCCAGCTCATGGGCAAATATAAGCAGTCCGAAAACAAAAACTGAAGCAACAAAGGTCTGCATCTTAAATTCAACTCCTGTTTTATCCGGCGATATAGTCCTGGGTCGCTTTCCGCGCCCAGGAATCCGCCGCGACGATATCCTCAAGCTCCGGCAATCCGACCGGCCGAAATTCATCCAGTATGGCTTTAATTACCTTGGGTATAGCAGAAAAAGAGAGCTTACCTTTCAAAAAATATTCCACAGCCACCTCATTGGCGGCGTTCAGGCAAGCCGCAGCCGTCCCTCCTGTCTTGCCGGCCCTGTACGCCAGATCCAGGCAGGGGAATCGCTTCCGGTCCGGCTCATGAAAAACCCAGCTTTGTCCAAAAATGTTTAACTTAGGCCACCTGTTTTTTACTCTGATCGGATAAGTGAGAGCATACTGGATTGGCAGCCGCATATCCGGAAGGCCCAGCTGGGCAATGATTGAACCGTCTATATATTCCACAGCGGAATGGACAATGCTCTGGGGATGTATAACCACCCGGATTTGATCCAGTTCCAGACCGAACAGCCATTTGGCTTCAAGAACCTCAAAGCCTTTATTCATCAATGTGGCTGAATCAACGGTAATTTTGGGACCCATACACCAGTTCGGATGGTTCAATGTCTGCTTAAGTGTCACCTGCTCCATCTGATCGCCAGGCCAATCGCGGAAAGGGCCTCCGGATGCCGTCAGCCAGATCCTGCTGACCTGCCCTGATGGCGTATCACCCAGGCACTGCCAGATAGCCGAATGTTCACTGTCTACCGGAATCAATTTACCTCTCCTTAGCAGCCCCCTTTTTTCCAGAAATTCCCCTCCAACCACCAGCGCCTCCTTATTGGCCAAGGCTACTGTTTTCCCTGCTTCAAGTGCAGCCACTACCGATTCAAACCCGCTGAAGCCGACCAGCGCCACTACCACTATCTCCACTCCGGGCCAGCAGGCTGCCAAAACTTGCCCGCCTGCGCCGGACTCCAGCCGGCAAAAATCTCTGCCCACACTCCGTTCAAACATGTTTGCGGCCTCAGGATCGCTTAGAACCACCAGTTCCGGCTTGAACTGTTTGGCCTGTATCGCCATTAAATCTGCGCTCCGGTTCGCGCTTAAAACCGCTACCCGGTAATCGGGAGCAAGCTCTGCCAAAACTTCCAGTGTCTGCTTGCCGATAGAGCCGGTGGATCCCAGAACCGCTACTTTCTTGGGCATAATATCTCCTCTGCCCTCTGTCAAAACCTGTTTGCGAGCATATTAAAGTAATAGACAAACGGGGCCGCCAACAACAGGCTGTCTAAGCGATCAAGTATGCCGCCATGACCGGGGATAAGCCTTCCGGATTCCTGAACCTGGAACTGTCGTTTTAACGATGACTCCAGCAAATCCCCCAACTGGGCAAAAACCGCTATTCCCAGCCCCAGTATAGCGGCCATCCAGACCGGCAGACCGATCACAGCCGGCGCCAGCACCGCTACAGCGATCGCGGAACAAAGCGTTCCAGCGGCTCCGCCCAGCGCTCCTTCCACAGATTTTTTCGGGCTAATTTCCGGCGCCAGCTTATGACTTCCCCACTTGGTTCCGATAAAATAGGCGAAGGTGTCGTTGACCCAGACGCCGACAAAAAGTATATAAGTATAGAGCATGCCATCCGGGAGCAAACGGATCAGCAGCATATAGCCGACAAAACCACCCAAATAGATTATACCCCAGAAAAACATCGCGGATTCCCAAAAATTAGCTTCAACAAATACTGCCAGCTGAGTCATCACCAGCGCAAAAAAAATCACCATCAACAGGGGAAAAACCATGGCATACAGTTCGAAAAAAAGCAGGATTATAAACGCAGTTACTCCGACATATCCCAGGAAAGGCGGAAAACGGCTGCCTTTGGCTTTCAGCAAAGCGTCAAATTCCCATAGGCCTAAGTTTACAACCAGCAGTAAAAAAAAAGCGTACCACGGCCCTCCCAGATAGATTGCCCCTAACATTACCGGTACGCCCACCAGCGCAGAGATCACGCGCAAGTGTAACATAATCCACCGCCTTTACACCGTTACATCCTGTTTAAGAGCTGCCAAAACGGCGAGTCCTTTGTTGATAATCAAATATGGCCTGCAGAAGATGCATCCGGTTAAAATCAGGCCAGTATACCTCTGTAAACCACAATTCACTATATGCCAGCTGCCATAACAGAAAATTGCTGATCCGATATTCGCCGCTGGTGCGGATCAGCAGGTCGGGATCCGGAATCCTCAATCTTCCCGTATAAAGGTATGCGGAAAACTGGCTTTCGCTAAATTCCGAGTTGATTTTTCCAGCCAAAACGTCCTGAGTGATTTTACGTGCCGCCTGGGTTATCTCAGCCCGGGAACCATAGTTTAAAGCAAAGTTCAAAATCATCCCGGTGTTTTCCCGGGTTGCCTCCAGTCCTTTGCCGATGGCTTTACACACCTGTTGGGGCAACCTTCCCGGATCACCGACAAAATGCACACGCACATTATTTTTTACCAGTTCCGGCAGCTCCGAGGTCAGGTATTGCTCAGGCAGATTCATCAGGTAATTAACTTCCCAGGGAGGCCTCTTCCAGTTTTCCGTGGAAAAAGCAAACAAAGTCAGCACATTAATTTCTAACTGACTGCTGCAACGCACAATCGCCCGCACACTTTCCACACCTTGTTTGTGCCCGGCGGAGCGCGGTAAACCTCTTTCCCTGGCCCAGCGGCCATTTCCGTCCATGATGATCGCGACATGACCGGGTATCTTTTTTCTGTCGATTAGCTTCAGCAGTTCCTGCTCCTGCATCTTCCTTTGCACCGATCAATCTCACCATCCAAAGGCAGCATCTCCTAGAATACAACAACAGGAAAATCTCCGGCTATCTAATCTCCGTCCCCTGTCTGTCACGCTCTCCTGACAGTTTAAACCTCCATGATTTCGAGCTCTTTCTTCTCAAGCACAAGATCGATCTCTTTGATCTTATGGTCCGTCAGCTCCTGGATCTCATCCTGTGAGCGGCGCCGATCATCTTCGGATATTTCCGATTCTTTTTCCAACTTTTTAAGATCTTCATTAGCTTCCCGACGAACATTACGGATGCCTACCTTGCTCTCTTCCGCTTTTTTTCGGACATATCTTACCAGTTCTCTTCTGCGCTCTTCAGTAAGCTGGGGGATATTCAACCTGATCACAATACCGTCGTTAGACGGAGTCAAACCCAAGTCTGACTTTAAAATCGCTTTCTCAATGTCAGTGATTGATTTCTTATCCCATGGCTGAATTACTAAAAGACGCGGCTCCGGCGCCGAAACGCCGGCCAGCTGTTTTAACGGGGTCATTGTATCGTAATAGTTGACCTCGATCCGGTCCAAAAGCGACGGATTAGCCCGCCCGGCACGCACGGCGGTAAATTCCTTTTGCAGAGCGGACAGCACTTTGTTCATACTATCCTCGGCCTCAAGATAAATCTCTTCAATCATGATTCCGATCATCACCCGCCCTTGATTATGGTTCCGATATTTTCTCCCATAATTGCTTTCTTAATATTGCCCGGATTTAAACCGAACACAACCAGCTTGATTTTGTTATCCATGCACAAGGAAGCCGCGGTCGTATCCATAACTCCCAGCCCCCTCCTGATCACTTCCATGTGGCTAAGCTCTTCAAAACGGTTTGCATTGGGGTTTTCCAGCGGATCTTCGTCGTAGACGGCATCGACCTTGCCCTTAGCCAGCAAAATCACTTCTGCTTCAATTTCCGCAGCCCGCAGCGCGGCAGTGGTGTCGGTAGAAAAATATGGATTACCGGTGCCTCCGGCAAATATTACCACGCGGCCTTTTTCCAGATGGCGTAACGCCCGGCGGCGGATATATGGCTCGGCAACCTGCTGCATCTCCAAAGCCGTTTGAACCCGCGTATCTACCGCATTTCTTTCCAGCGCGTCCTGCAGGGCCAGAGCATTAATCACCGTAGCCAACATACCCATATAATCCGCTGTAGGCCTGTCCATACCCTTTTGCCCGGCCGGAGCGCCTCGCCAGATATTCCCGCCTCCGACTACTACGGCGATTTGGACCCCCTCGGTCATCACTTCTTTGATCTGTAAAGCGATACTTTCCAAAACCTGCTGGTCGATGCCATATCCTATATCTCCTGCCAGTGCTTCCCCGCTTAATTTTAAAACGATCCGTTTATAGGCAGGTTTTACCACAATTCTACCTCCATGTAGTATTTCGACAGTTCTGCGTGCCAACCCTTTTTCAGAAAAAAAAAGAACACCGGTGAGAGTGTTCTTTTTATCGTTAACCTTCAGATCCGGATGCTTCATCTACGAGATCTTCTCCAACGACATACCTGGTAAAACGACGTATCACAATGTTTTCGCCGATCTTGGCGGCAATGGCGGCCAGCAGATCTTTGATCGTGATCTCCTGATCGCGGATATAGGCTTGCTGCAGGAGACAGTTTTCCTTGTAAAACTTCTCAATACGGCCCTCAATTATTTTTTCAACTATTTTTTCCGGTTTCCCTTCGTTTAACGCCTGCGCCCGGAGGATAGAGCGCTCCTGATTCAGGATTTCAGCGGGCACATCGTCTTTGCTCATATATTGGGGGTTGGCCGCGGCCACCTGCAGGCAGATCTGGCGGACAAAGGAACGGAATTCTTCGTTGCGGGCCACAAAATCGGTTTCACAGTTGACCTCTACCAGAACGCCAACCTTGCCCCCTAAATGAATATACGCTTCGATGACCCCTTCGTTGGCCGCCCGCCCGGAGCGGCGCGCCGCAGCGGCAAGGCCCTTTTCACGCAAGATGGTAATCGCTTTGGCTTCGTTTCCTTCCGCTTCCACAAGCGCCTTCTTGCAGTCCATCATCCCTGCTCCGGTTTTTTCGCGTAAGATCTTTACGTTTTTTGCGTCAATTTGCATCATTCATACCTCCTGATTCATTCACTGCATCCACCGCGTTTTGACGTAGAGCGAATTTCCGATTTTATTTGGCCAAATCAATCAGTGTCACTGTCAGCGACAAATAACCCGCTGTAATTATTAGCGGCCGAATCTTCGTCTGTTTTCTCATTCAGGCTTTGTTCATCGGTAAAACCGGTCACCTCTTCATCTTCCACACAATCATCTTCCAGGTTACGTCTTCCTTCCATAACAGCATCGGCCATGCAGGAGGTAATTAACTTAACCGCCCTGATCGCGTCATCGTTTCCGGGGATAATATAGTCGATTTCGTCGGGATCACAGTTAGTGTCAACAATGCCGATAATCGGAATGCCTAATTTTCTCGCTTCGGCAACGGCAATTTTCTCTTTACGAGGATCAACCACATACATAGCATCAGGCAAATGATTCATATTCCGGATTCCGCCGAGGAATTTGATCAGCTTTTCATGTTCGCTGCGCAGCATCAGCACCTCTTTTTTGGGGAGCCTCTCAAAAGTGCCGTCCACTTCCATCTTTTCCAACAGGATCATCCGTTCGATCCGCTTGCGGATAGTTTTAAAATTTGTGAGCATCCCGCCCAACCAGCGTTGATTAACATAATGCATCCTGCACCGTTCAGCTTCCAATTTAACAGATTCCTGGGCTTGTTTCTTTGTGCCGACAAATATAACGCTGCCTCCCCTGGCAGCAACCTCGCGCACATGGTTGTAAGCGGTATCCATCAGTTTGACTGTTTTCTGCAGATCGATAATGTAAATTCCATTACGCGCGGTGAAGATATAAGCCTTCATTTTGGGGTTCCAGCGCCGGGTCTGATGCCCGAAATGAAC
>JAGXSR010000135.1 GCA_018333405.1 Dethiobacter sp.
TCCCCGCGTTATATTTACTAACTTCTCACCTGCCGCCATAATCCGGCAAAGAAGTCGCCGGCGAGCCTGAACAGATGGCGGAAGAAACCAAGCCTCTCCACCTCTTCCGCGGCAAATAGCTCAACTTCGCTTACTACGCGGCCATCCGGGCCGATCATCTGCAAAGTGCCGATCGGCTCTCCTGCTTCTACCGGCGCTTCCACCGGATTAGCTAGGATCAGCTGCTCCGTAAAGGTATAGTTTTCATTGCCGCGCGGGGCCACGGCGGCTACGGGCTGCCGGGCCACCAGGGGCAGCTCTCTGATCCGTCCGCGATTCACCGCGGCGAAGGCCGCTATCGCGCCTGCTTCATGAATGGTAACCAATTCATAATTGCGAAACCCGTAACTGAGCAGCACTTCGCTGTCTTCTTTCCGCTCCTGGTCACTGGCGGTGTTCATCACCACGCTGACCAGGCGCATCCCCTCCTGTATACTGCTGGCGACCAGACACATTCCCGCTTCCGGAGTACTGCCGGTCTTTACCCCGTCTGCACCCGGAAAGGCGCCCAAAAGCGGGTTGCGGTTAAACTGCCTGATTTCATTGAAGGTAAATTCCCGTTCCGACTGGTAGGCGGCGGCTTCAGGTTGGGTTTTGATAAAATAAGCAGCCAACTTTGCTGCATCCAGGGCGCTCATATATTGATCCGGATGATGCAGACCGTGGGTATTGGTAAAATTCGTATTTTCAAGCCCCAGATCAGCTGCCCGCCGGTTCATCTGCTGTACAAAAGCGTCCTCAGAACCGAACAGGTGCTCGGCGACAGCTACGCAGGCATCGTTGGCCGACACAATGGCGATACCCTGGATCATCTGGCGGAAGGTGGCTGTCTGGCCGATATTTAAAAACATGGTCGAACCCCCGGTTTCCCAGGCCCGCTGACTGGCGGCAATAGGGGTATCCCATTCGACCCGGCCCCGTTTAAGCTCTTCCATAGCCAATAGCAGCGTCATAATCTTAGTCAGACTGGCCGGCGCCATCGGCTTGTCGGCAGCTTTAGCATAGAGAACTGTTCCGGTTTCCGCTTCAATCAGCACCGCTGTTTCCGCTTTGAGCTCAGGCTCCGGTTCAGATGAATAGACGGGCGAAGTAAACATTCCGGCGATAATAAAAATCGCCAGGATAGTGGACATAGCTTTTTTTAGTTGTTTCAATTTTATTCCTCCTAAGCCGTTTGCGGTCTGCCCGCGGATCTGTTTTATATCTGCGCCTGATAATTATTCGACAACTGCTTTTGCTACTCCTTTTATGAAAATAATCCCTATACAGCGCATCAGTTTTGCTGAAAGCAACCTTGGTACAGGAAACAGGAATAAAAACTTTTACCGCGAATTATCAACTATAAACCAATCTGCGCCTAATTCCCCGTCGGGAGAGGCTCAAGCATATTACTGCTCAGGCAGGTGGCGGCTCACCTCAAAAACCGATTTTTTAGGTGGAGTGTGTGGCTGCTTTTGCCGGAACCGATCGGGATGTTCTGCGCAGAGTATATAATAATGTAAGCCAAGGAGTGATATTTGTGACTCAGCACCAACAACAAAGCGGCACTGTCACCAATGCCTGTCCGCCTTGCCAAGCGGCGTGCCCTCTGCACCAGGAAGCGCGGGACTATCTTTTGGCCATCGCTACCGGTAATTTTGATCAGGCGCTGGCGGTGATCAAAGAAACCAATCCCTTGCCCTTTATCTGTGCTACCATCTGCGCCCACCACTGTGAGGACGAATGCCGCCGCAGCGATCTGGATCAGGCACTCTCCATTCGCGGCCTGAAGCGGTTTGCTGTGGAGTACGGCCAGGCCGCGGTCAGGCCTGGCGATATCCCCAAATGCGCTAAGGGACGGGTGGCCGTAATCGGCGCCGGGCCAAGCGGCTTGACCGCCGCTTTTGATTTGGCCCGCCAGGGGGCGCTGGTGACCGTTTACGACCGGGAAGATTATGCCGGAGGCGCCGCGCGCCACTATATTCCCCTCTACCGGCTTCCCGATGAAGCGGTGGAACGGGATATTGAAGAGATCGCCGCTTTGGGTGTGGAATTTAAATTTGGCGTTGAGCTGGGACGTGATCTTACCATTGAACAGCTTGAGGAAAAAGGCTGCCGGGCCGTGCTGATTGCGTTAGGGTTGCCGGTCAGCCGCGGGCTGGATATTCCCGGCGCTGAGGGAGAAGGTGTTCTTTACGCCCTGCCTTTCTTAAAGCAAGTTAAACAGGAAGGTTTTAAATTTGCCGGAAATCCGACCGTAATCGTGATCGGCGGCGGCAACGTGGCCATGGATGTGGCCCGTTCCGCGGTCCGCTGCGGGGCCGGCCAGGTGAAACTGGTCTGCCTGGAGTCTGCGCCTGAGATGCCCGCATTCAAATGGGAAATTGAAGAAGCCAGGGAAGAAGGAGTGGAGTTCCACTGCTCTAGGGGCCCAGGCGCCATCATCCGTGAAAACGGTAAAGTGACTGGCCTGGAAACGGTGGAATGCACCTGTGTTTTTGATCAAGGCGGCCGTTTTAATCCGGCTTTCAACGCGGACTGTAAACAGGTTGTCGGCGGAGAGATCGTGGTCTTCGCTATTGGTCAGGGCGTTGACCTTGACTCGATTAAAAGCGAGATCGAGCTGGATGGCAGCGGCCGGATTGCCTTCAACAGCCGCGCCATGACTACCAGCCGCCCGGGCGTCTTTGCCTGTGGCGAAGTGGTTAACGGGCCGGGAACCGCCGTTCAGGCCATGGCCAATGGGCGGCTGGCGGCCCGGGCTATATTAGACTATCTGGATGGAAAAACTTCTGACAGCGCGGCCTCGGAGGAAACACCGGCCATTGACAAGCTGGATGCCGCCGTGTTAGGCGAATTAAATAAGATCCCCCGCCATCCCCTGCCGATGATCAATCCTGCCGAACGGATCAGGCATTTTCAGCAGGCCGAGCTTGGCTTTGACCCTATGGCCGCCATACGCGAAGCCCGCCGCTGCCTGGGCTGTTACGCCGGCGCCCAACGAATTGATGAACTGTGCGTTAATTGCCTGACTTGTATCCGTATTTGCCCGTACCATGTGCCGGTAATCGGCGAAAACGGCCAGGTTTTAATTCGCAATGAGCAATGCCAGGCCTGCGGTCTCTGCCTTTCTATCTGCCCGGCCTATGCCATCAAGTTTCGATCGCCTTATGTGGAGCAAGCCGCTAACGCCATCGAGCCGGCAGTTAAAGAGCTGATTTCCGGGAATAACAGCGAGCCGGCCGTACTCGCTATAACTTGTGCTTACGGTGGGTTTGCCCTGCCCGGGTTTTTGGGCAATAAACAGGATCGCGCGGCCGTGGTACGCTTCCCCTGCCTGGCCAAGGTTGACTCCCTGCACTTGCTCAAAGCTTTTGAGCTAGGCGCAGACGGTGTGGTGGTGATCGGTTGCCGCGATGACGGCAAGTTGGATTGCCCCTACAAAGAAGTATCTTATTGGATTAAACAGCGTGTAGAGCATGCCTGCAAACTGCTGGCAGAAGTCGGGTTTGGCGGTGAACGTGTTATCTATGCTGAGACAAC
>JAGXSR010000136.1 GCA_018333405.1 Dethiobacter sp.
TTGATACTTGGGGAGTGTGCGCAGTGTCTGCAGTCAGAGTCCGTTTTGCTCCGAGTCCTACCGGTGAGCTGCATATCGGTGGGGCGCGGACCGCTCTTTTTAATTATCTTTATGCCCGCGCCAACGGCGGCACTTTTCTCCTGCGGATCGATGACACTGATCAGGAGCGTTCTCGCCCTGAATTTACCGATGCTTTGATCAGTGTCTTAAAATGGTTGGGGCTGGATTGGGACGAAGGGCCGTATTTTCAATCCCGCCGCCTGACGGAGTACAACCTTGAGGCGGCGAGGCTGCTGGAAGAGAAGAAAGCATATCACTGCTTTTGCGCTCCCGAGCTGTTGCAGGCCGGTCGGGAAGCGGCCCGAAAAGAAGGTAAACTTTACCGCTACCCGGGCAGCTGCCGCGATCTGCCTCCGGAAGAGATGAGGACTTATCTGGCTCAAGGAATCAGTCCGGTAATCCGGCTACGCCTGCCGGACAGCGGCGATACTGTAGTCGATGATATTATCCGCGGCCAGGTTACATTTGCCAACGATACCCTGGACGATTTTATTATTGTGAAATCAAACGGTCTGCCGACTTATAATTTTGCCAGTGTGGTCGATGACTACCAGTTGGGGATTACTCATGTCATCCGGGCGGAAGAACATCTCTCCAACACGCCCCGCCAGCTGCAATGTGTGCAAAACCTGGGTTATACTCCGCCCTGTTACGCGCATGTGCCGATGATTCTGGCCCCGGACCGCAGCAAACTGAGCAAACGCCATGGCGCCACTTCCGTGGAAGAATTCCGGTCTCAGGGCTATCTGCCTTCCGCTTTGATTAATTACATAGCGCTTTTGGGTTGGTCACCGGGAGAAGAAGAGGTAAAACCGCTGGCGGAGCTTATAAAAACTTTTTCTCTGGATCGGGTAAGCAAAAATGCCGCGATCTACGATGTAGTCAAATTAACCTGGATGAACGGCCAATACTTGAAAGAAGAGAAGCTGGATCTGCTCGCGGAAATGGCCGTACCATTTCTTGAAGCAGAGGGCTTACTTAAAGCACCACTGGACTCGTCCGGAACGGAATATTTGCGCCTGGTAATCGCTACCCTGCGGGAAAGAATTAAAACACTGGCCGAACTGGCGAAAGCCGCCGGTTTTTTCTACCGGAACAACTTCAATTACGATGAACAAGGAGCTGAAAAATATTTCCGCAAGGAGGGATCAGCAACGCTGCTGCGCCTTGCTGCAGAAAAAATTGGCTCTTTAGGAAATTTTGATGCCCTGCAAGCAGAGCAAGCATACCGTGACTTATGTGACGGGCTGAATCTCTCCCTCAGCCGCCTGATCAACCCCACCCGGCTGGCTTTAACCGGAATGACTTCCGGGCCCGGGATATTTGATTTAATGGCCGCATTGGGTAAAGAAAAAACCCTGTCGAGGCTGGATAGAGCTGCTAAATATATTGAAACCCTTTAAGGTTTGGCCGTACGGACGCTATCAATGAGATTCTGGTACGCTTCAAGCATTTGGTTGGCGCAGTAAGAAGATGAAAGCAGGGGAGCGTTATCCAGCGCTTTCTGCTTCATAGACCGGTATATGTGCGGATCTCGGAGCAGAAGAAGTATACTTTCAGTGAAAGCAGAGAGCGAAAGATCGGTCAGCAGACCATCTTCCCCGTGCTGCACCGTCTCCGCCGGGCCGAAGGCGCGCACCGCCACGACCGGGAGCCCGGCTGCTTTTGCCTCGCCGATCACCAGCCCTTGGGTCTCTGTTACCGACGGAAAGACAAACAGATGCGCACCGGCGTAGCAATGCATCACTTTCGGCCGAGGCAGTACCCCGGTAAAGATTACTTTGTCCTGGATACCCATTTCCAGGCAGAGCCGCTGAAGTTCTCCCTCCAGCGGCCCTTTGCCCACCAGGACCAGCTTCAGATTGGGAATTATCTCTTGTACCATCCGGAAAGACTTCAGCAGGAAAAGAACATTCTTCTCCTTGCCCAGGCGTCCGACGAAAAGCAGCACCCTTTCCTCAGGGCGTACACCATAATTCTCTTGCAGCCAGCGCGGGTCTGCACCGCTGAATTCGTCTATGTCCACACCGGTGGGGATGGTCTTGATCGCCGCATTGACGCCGATACGGTGCAGGTAATTCATGACCAGCTTCGAAGGGGTGACCACCAGATCGCAGCGGTTGCAGAAATCCCGACCGATGATCTGCATCAGGCGCTGGGAGCTCTTTTGGGCTACCGGGAGATAGTGCACATATTGATCATAAAGGGTGTGGAAGGTGAAAACCAAAGGCAGTTTATAGCGCCGCGCCGCCCGTGCGCCCATTCTTCCTAATAGAAAAGGAGAGTGCACATGGATAATATCCAGTCCGATCCGGCGCAAGGTCGATCCCAGCTGTGCCGAAATGGGAATAGGCAAAGCAAAATCGGGCATGGTCGGCGCGGGAATGGAAACAAAACGGAACACTTTTTCTTCCCGTGGACAGCGATGCAGCGGGTAGTTGGGGCCAAATATATATACCTCATGACCGCGCAAATTAAATTCACGGGAAAACAGCTCAATAGAACGGACCACACCACTGGTATATGGCCGATAACTGTCAGTAAACACCCCGATTTTCAAGGCGAATACCTCCTTGGAACCCTATTATTTACGACAAAACAGGCTATTTTAATTCCGAAAAGCGAAAAGTTTCCACGATCCCCTTCATCCAGGCCAACCCCTCTTCAAGCTCTTCCATCTGGGCTGAGTTAAGGTTATATTCCTCCGGGCCCCGCTTGAGCACTTCCTGCACAGGTAAAATACGATGGCGCCAGTCCCTATGGACCCAGGTGATTTGGTAGCCGGCATCGCTGATCACGGTTTCACCGCTGTTTAAGTTTTTTTCCAGCTCCACCTGTAAAAGCAGGCCATACTGAACCGCAGGAGTAGGAATATAGGGCGGCCAATGAAACTGATTAGAGACAAAATTGCCCAGCGAGTAAGCAACCAAGGCCCGTTTTCCGGCCCTTTCCCCTTCGCGGACCGTAATCCACTCCAGCGGCTGGATCACATGGGGATGGCTGCCTAAAATCAGATCGGCCCCGGCGTCAGCCAGGCGTTGAGCTAAGTCCCGCTGGTAATCGGCGGGATCAAAGCTGTATTCGAAGCCCCAGTGCATGTAGACGGCGACCAGGTCGGCGCCGGCCCGGCGGGCGGCGGCAATCTCTTCAAACATCGGCGAAGGGTCCTGGAAGTTTTCGATATATTTGACAGCATAACCGTGATCCCGGGGGACCGGGATGCCGTTGGTGCTTTTGGTATAGGCGGTGAAAGCAATCTGTATGCCGTTTACATCAACGATCAGCGGAGTATCTCTATCCTCCGGGGTTAAATAAGTCCCGAAATTTAACAGTCCGGCGGCGCGCACATTTTCCACCGTGGTTTTCAGTCCACTCATTCCCATATCCATTGAATGATTATTAGCGGTGGCCAAAAGATCAAAACCCGCCTCTTTTAAATTGGCGGCGAGCTCTTCCGGAGTATTAAAAGTAGGGAAACCGGAGTAACCCCTTGCGGACCCGGCCAGTGTGGTCTCCAGGTTGCCTACAGTAATATCGGCATCGAGCAGAGCAGGGGCGATGAAATCGAAGCTGGGCCGAAAATCATAAACAACGCTCCCGTCGGCGGCAGTGGTGCGGGCCTGCTCTACCTGGGTCAAATGGCCCATAATGTCGCCGACAGCAGCCAGGGTAGCGGACAAGACACGGGGTTCATTGTCGGGTATACCAGGCGGGAGAACTTCAGGGCCAAGGCCGGCGGGAAGGGGCGGCGAGAAAAGGGTTGTCCCCAAAAATGCTAATATTACCGCAATTACTAACAGTCCAAGAATATGTCCCCGGCGCAATTGATTCACTCCTGTCTTTCGATCTGTGTAGATATACTTAAGCATCCAGTAACTGCTGACAGCGTATCCGGTCCGAGCGTTTTCATTATATCACAGAACCGTTGCCTCAGACGCGTTTTTATGCGGATCAATACTTCATTTCTAAAAACCCTTTTTATTGCTGAATTGCTCCCGCTTGCGCCTTCATTTTAAATTAAAACAAGGCCTTTCCGGTTGCAGGGATATGAGCAATATAAATAGAATTTTTTTATAAAAGCACTTAGTTTTGCAAAGTTTCCAAGCAAACGATTAAGGGGGCAGGATATGAGTCTGTTAATGGACAGCACAGCGATGTTTTGGACAATATCCGGGAGGTGAATCTGGAGCAGGCTGTAGAGCTATGCAAAGAGATGGCAGCGCTGATAGATCAAGATCTTTTTTCGTAAATACACTTTACTGAAATTATTTGCTTTAGATTTAAGGAGGGCAAACAACTAATGAATGGGTATTGCGGCAAACTACTCAAAGTGGATTTGGGCAGCGGCATCATGGAAAGCGTTCCTTTAAGCATGGAGCTGACCGAGAACTATCTCGGGGGCAGTGGTATCGGTGCGCGGCTGCTCTATGATCTATTGGGGGATAAGCTTAAAGAAACAGATCCTTTCAGTCCGGAAAATCCGCTGATTTTTATGACCGGCCCGTTTAGCGGCACAACGCTCCCTTCCACCGCGCGGATGACGGTCAACGCTCTCTCCCCTTTAACCGGTTTGTGGGGCGAGGCCAACGTGGGCGGCTACTTAGGCGCCCAGCTTAAATTTGCCGGTTACGACGGTGTGATTATCACCGGCGCCTCCAGCAAACCGGTATACCTTTGTATCGGCGCGGATAAATCAGATTTATTGCCGGCAAGCGAGCTTTGGGGCAAAGAAACCTTTGAAACAACCGATCTTCTGCAGGTTCGTCACGCTGCGGGCAGCCGCAAGCCTGCCGTAGCGGTGATCGGTCCCGCCGGAGAAAACAGGGTGCTTTATGCCTCCATTGCTCACAATAAAGGCCACCACTTTGGCCGCAGCGGAATGGGCGCGGTAATGGGAGCAAAGAACTTAAAGGCGCTCGTGGTTTCAGGCAGCGGCAAAATTGAGCCGGCCGACTTGGAAACATATAACATGGTGCGGCAACGTCTAGCCGGGAAGATGAAAGAGAGCATGCTGGCTCAGGTCTTGAACTTGTTCGGCACTAACTGCGGAACCGACATGGGCCATATGTCCGGAGATGTGCCCATTAAAAACTGGCAGCAGGGGGAGTGGTACGATGGAATCTCCGCTTTAAATGGGGTGGCTTTTGATTCTGTCTTAACCGGCCGGGCAACCTGTTATGCCTGCCCTATCGCCTGCAAACGGGTAGTGGAGGTGAAGGAGGGGCTTTTTAAAACAGAAGAAGGCCCCGGGCCGGAATATGAAACGATCACCTCTTTCGGCACGATGTGCCTGATCCCTGATGCCGCTGCGGTATCCAAATTAAACGACCGCTGCAACAGGCTGGGCCTGGATACGATCAGCTGCGGCTGCACCGTTGCTTTTGCCATAGATTGTTTCGAAAAAGGCCTGCTTGGTACTGCGGATACCGGCGGCCTGGATCTGAAATGGGGCGACGCGGAAACTGTCCTTAAGTTAATTGAGCAGATCGCCGTCCGGGCCGGGTTTGGGGCGGATCTGGCTCTGGGCAGCTTCCGCCTGGCGGAGAAACTCGGAGGCGAAGCCCTGAATTATCAGTCTACGGTAAAGAAAATGGAGGCGCCGATGCATGATCCGCGAGCCTACCACGGGATGGGTTTGGCTTACGCCACATCGATCAGGGGCGCCTGCCATGAGTCGGGCGTATCCATGGCGGTAGAGCATGGGACTATGACCCTTGACGGTATCGGACTGGAAAGCGCCTATCCTGGTCAGAGCAGCGAAAATAAAGCCAGGCTGGTGCAACTGAGTCAGGACTTCGGTATGGTCTTCAGCACCGGCGCTTTGGTCTGCAATCTGGGTGGTATGATTTACGATCAGCAGGATTTTCGGGAAGCATTGAGCGCCGTCACCGGCAGAAGCTGGACCCTGGAAGAGATTCTGCGCTGCGGCCGGCGCATCTGGATGCTCAAACGGGCAATAAACCTGCTGCGCGGCGCCGGCGCGGAAGAAGATCGTTTGCCTAAGCTTTTGACTGCCGCCTTAGAAGAGGGAGGAGCGGCAGGTTCCCAGCCGGATATGGATAAAATGTTGATGGAATTCTACGAGCTGCGCGGTTTTGATGCCGCAGGCTACCCAACGGCTGAAGTAATGTGTGGGCTAGGCCTGGAAGATGTGCTGGAAAGCCTGATCAAAAGCAGAAAGTAGTTAATTCAGGCGGCTTCATCTGATTTTGTTCCGCCGTAGCGGATTAGAGCTAAAAGAGAGGAGGGGAGGCGGCCACGGCTGAGATCACAGTGCATGTTGAATACTCGGGCTTGATCGCCAGGTTAACCGGAGCAAACTCCGACCAGTTCTCCATGCAGGCAGGAGACAACGTAGAAAACCTGCTTAAGAAGGTTCTCTCCCGCCACGAGGCTTTGGCCAAAGGTAAAAGCGCTTTGTTTATTGCCGTAAACAGGAAGGCTCTGCCGGCCCACCTGTCGGCCTGGAGGCAGCAGCTGCTTTATGATGGCGATCGGGTCATGATCACGGTCAGGATAATCGGCGGATAATAAACATTTCAGCGGTTCTGATTGCTCAATTTTGATCATACAGATAAATGATCATACACTGAGAAAATCTTGGGAGGGAAAAAAATGGATCAGCTTACCGTATATGGGGTAGCCCTGGTCCCGGTTCTGGTTGGATTAAACGAGCTGCTGAAGCGGAGCGGAGTTCCTTCCCGATTCATTCCCGTTACATCTATGGTTATGAGCTACTTCTTTGCTTTTTATTACCTGGCGCCGGGTGATTTTAAGAAAGCTTTGCTGTTCGGAACCGTGCTGGGTCTGTCCGCAATCGGCTTATTTTCCGGGGCGAAAAATACTTTTTTGGCGACCAGCAAAGCAGCGAAAAAAAGGTGAGTCTTTAAGCGCCGCTTTTCGGGAATTATTTGGCTCGAAATCAATTAGTTTACATAAGATAGATTATCGGAAGTTAATTTTCGCTACGGAAACCGCTAATATATTTTTTTTCTGCTTCACGAAAAAGCTGTCCGGCGAAATATCTGCGCATAGAAAAATACAATTGACAGTCAGAGCCGCTTTGATATAAAATCTACACAAGTAAATATAAGTGAAGGCAATGACCGGAACTAGTACCTGGGAAAACCCTTTCAGAGAGCCGCCGGATGGTGCAAGACGGCAGGAGCGACCTAGTGAACTCCTCCGGGAGCCGCCCGGCTGAAACCAAATTGTAAAGTTTGGCAGTAGGCCCGGCCGGAGACTTCCGTTAACATAAAGAGTGGGCGGTAGCAGTTTTGCCGTCAAGAAGAGTGGCACCGCGGAAAGTTCAACCTTTCGTCTCTTTGAGCGAAGGGTTTTTTGTTGCCCCTCCCCTGCTCTGCTCTTGAATCTGAATATAGAAACTGCTTTATCCGACAGGTATCCAACGACGAGGAGGTTTCAATGATGCGCGTAGATCAAGGCAATACGAATAAGGTATATATTTTTGACAGCACATTAAGAGACGGCGAGCAAACGCCAGGGGCCCGGCTGAACCGCGATGAAAAGTTGGAAGTAGCCCGCCAGTTGGCCCGCCTGGGTGTGGATATTATTGAAGCGGGTTTTCCCGTATCATCGCCCGGTGAATTGAAGGCGGTGCGGGAGATATCCCGTCAGATCAAAGGCCCGGTGATTTGCGCTCTGGCCCGGGCGGTACCCGGGGATATAGATGCCGCCTGGGAAGCGATCCGTGAGGCGGCGCGCCCGCGGTTGCACGTATTCCTGGGCGCCTCCGACATTCATATGCAATATAAACTTAAAAAAGATCCGCAGCAGCTTCTGGAGCAGGCTGTCGCGGCGGTTAAATATGCCCGTAAATTTACTTCCGATGTGGAATACTCACCGGAAGACGCCACCAGAGCGCGGGAAGAATACCTCTACCCGCTTTTGGAAGCGGTAATCAAGGCCGGGGCCTCAGTGATCAACATTCCCGACACCGTTGGCTACGCTCTGCCGGAGGAGTTCGGGGCACTGATCCGGCGCTTAAAAGAAAATGTTCGCGGTATGGACCGGGTGATGTTGAGTGTGCACTGTCACGACGATCTGGGGCTGGCGGTAGCCAATTCTCTGGCCGCCGTGGAAAATGGCGCCCGCCAGGTGGAGTGCAATATTAATGGGATCGGCGAGCGGGCGGGCAACGCGGCTTTGGAAGAGATTGTTGTGGCCCTGCATATTCGTAAAAACAGCCTCCCCTACTTTACAGATCTGAATTGTTCGGAAATCTATCGCACCAGCCACCTGGTGAGTAAGCTGACCGGGATTCCCGTTCCGGTAAATAAAGCGGTGATCGGGATCAATGCCTTTGCGCACTCCTCCGGTATCCATCAGGACGGAATCTTAAAGCACAAAGGAACCTATGAGATCATTGACGCGGAGTTAATCGGCGGCAAGGCCGCGCAGATGTTTTTAACCGCCCGGTCCGGACGCCACGCCGTCCAGCACCAGCTGCAGCAGCTTGGGTTCAGCCTGGAAGATCTCCAGCTGGAAGCGATCTATGCGCGTTTTCTGGATCTGGCCGACAAAAAAAAAGAAGTGTACCCGGAGGATTTGGAAGCCTTGGTCTTGGATCATTTATCCGCGGCTGAGCCGACTTATCGCCTGGAGTACCTGCAAACAGTCAGCGGCACCAAAAGCATACCGGCGGCTATGATTCGCCTGAAAAAAGATGACGACAGTATCCTGGAAGAAGCGGCCACCGGCAGCGGACCAATCGACGCGGCCTATAATGCCGTTAACAAAATTGCCGGGATGAATATCGTTTTGGACGGCTATAAGCTCGACGCGGTAACCCACGGTCGTGATGCCTTAGGTGAAGTAAATGTAAAAATGAGCTGTGGCGGGAAAAGCGTTTCCGGCCGTGGAACCAGCACCGATATTATCGAAGCCAGCGTGAAGGCTTATCTTAACGGATTAAACAAAATGCTGAAGATTAACGGGAACGGCCCGGCCTCAAGTTCTTAAGTTGCTAAAAACTAATTGTTGACTATTTATACAATATGTATAATTATCGGCAATAATTATTGGCCGTTTTGATGTTGATTTAGCCATAGGCCAGGTTTATAATTAACCGGTATAGGCTGACACAATATCTAGGAGGCGAATTTTTTGTCAACAGAAAGCAAAAGACCAAGCTTTATTGCCGCAATTCTTACCATTCTGTTTCTAATCGCAGCCTTAACGTTTACTATTGTCAGACTGGAAGCCGCCCCGCACATACCCCTGATTTTGGCGGCAGTTGTGGCCGCTGCAGTAGCCTTTAAAGCCGGTTTTAACTGGAACGAGATTGAAGAAGGACTATTGCACGGCATTAATGTATCTATGAAAGCCTGCGTGATCTTACTGGTGATCGGTATGATTATCGGCTCATGGATGCTGGGCGGGATTGTGCCGTCCATGATCTACTACGGTCTTTTGGTTTTGAATCCTGCGATTTTTCTGGTGGCGATCTGTGTAATTGCCTGTATTACCTCGCTGGCAACCGGCAGCTCCTGGACTACAGCCGGCACAATCGGGGTTGCGGCGATCGGAATCGGCCAGGGGCTAGGGGTGCCGCTGCCGATGGTCGCCGGCGCAGTAATTTCAGGAGCCTATTTTGGCGATAAGCTCTCCCCTCTTTCGGATACCACCAACCTGGCTGCCGCGGTTACCGGCACAGAGCTCTTTGACCATGTCAAGCATATGATCTATACCGTAATGCCAAGCTTAATTATATCGCTAATCCTTTACGGCGTGCTAGGGGCAAGGTTCGGCGCCGGATCAGCAAACACCGAAAACATTGACCTGATTGTGACTACTCTGGGCGATCAATATTTTATCAGCCCGATTTTGCTGTTGCCGGCAATATTGGTTATTTTTATGGTGGCCTTTAAAATTCCGGCTATTCCGGGCCTTTTGGGCGGCGTGTTCTTAGGCGCTTTATTTGCCGTTATATTCCAGGGCGCCGATCTGGGTGCTGTGGTTAACGCCCTGCATTACGGCTATGAAGGCACAACCGGCGTGGAAATGGTAGATAAACTGCTGACCAGAGGCGGCCTTGATTCTATGCTATGGTCCATTTCTCTAATTTTTGCGGCCATGGCTTTCGGCGGAATCATGGAAAAAACCAGGATGCTTGAGGTAATCGTAGAAAAAATTCTGACTGTAGCCAAAAATACCGGCTCACTGGTTTTAAGTGCTGTTCTGACCTGCATTGCGTTAAACATGCTGGCGGCGGATCAGTATCTGTCGATTATTATTCCGGGAAGAATGTATGGCCCTGCCTTTAAGGATAAAGGGCTGCACTCGAAAAACCTGTCCCGTATAACTGAAGACGCCGGCACGATGACCTCTGCTCTGATTCCGTGGAATACCTGCGGCGCATTTATGTTTGCCACTTTAGGCGTGCATCCCTTCGCCTACCTGCCATATGCTTTCTTAAACCTGATCAACCCGATTATATCCGTGATCTATGGCTATACCGGGATTACTATGGAAAAGATAACCGATCAGGTTAAAGGCAAAGGCAAAGCAAAGAGCGCCGGCGCTTAAATTTCCGTTTAAGCCAGGCTGCATATTAAAATCAGAAACCCTTTCGCCGGCAGGCGAGAGGGTTTTTTTGGGAACACTTTAGTTTGGCTGATCTGCAAAATTCGCCTGCCTGGGGCGACATAACAGCTTGCAGGTAAACATATGATTGACACCCAAAACAGAATCTTGCTATACTTACTCCGGGAATAGCTCCATATTCAGTCACGGCAAAATAACAGATATTTGGAGGAGGATAGCCAATGCTTCAGAGGTTTCGTTTAGAAGATGGGTCGCTGGTGCATGACAAATCAGGGGAAAGCCCTGTTCTTGTGTATATTAATCCTGATGTAAGAGAGCGAAATGAGCTTCAGGAAGCATTTAAAATAGACAGCCATACGCTTTCTTCGGCTCTGGATCCGGACGAGGTTTCACGGGTTGAGTTTAATCACGACCGCCTGATTGTTATTTGGAAACACCCGGCAAACCTTTCCGGGAAAGATTCTTATTCTTTCGATGTGACATCAGTAGGATTGCTTCTGTTTAAAGAACGGCTCGTGATTATTTCATCAGATGACCTCCACATGATTGACGGCGAAGGCTTTGGCGCACATGAGCTTAATTCTCTGCTTGATGTGATCTTGGAGCTATTGTTTAAAACCATCCAGGACTACACTGTACACTTAAAGACCATTAAATCGACGGCAAAAGAGCTGCAACTCAAAATAAACACTTCCTTTGCCAATAAACATCTCATCCAGATGTTTAATTTAAGCGAGGGACTTGTTTATTTCATAAACGGAATTGGCGGCAACAGCGCTGTTTTAACAAAACTGCGCAATCATGCCGAAAAAGAGCAACTCTCCGCTCATACCATAGCTTTTATTGATGATCTGATCATTGAGAATACCCAATGTTACGGACAGGCAGCCACCTACTCCACAATATTTGCCGGACTGATGGATGCCCGGGGAAATATAATAAACAATAATATGAATATTCTTATCAGAAATCTTACGTTGATCAATATTGTATTTTTACCGCTAAACCTGATTGCAAGTATCGGTGGAATGTCGGAATTCACGATGATGACTGAGGGGATCGACTGGCGTATTTCCTATACGCTTTTTAGCTTTGCACTTCTGGTAATCGGCGGGCTAACCGCTTTTGTGCTTAAAAAAATAGGGTTTGGAGGAACTGCCGTTCGTACAACTAAGATTAAGTTTTTTCACAAAACCTGACACCTCATCCGAAGTGCTTCTATTCGCCGATTTAAGCTCCAACACGAACAGTTGTTTTATACTGCCTAAGGTGGTATAATACTGGAAATCAGGGAGGGATGGATGATGGAGGCATTAGATCCCCGGGAATCACAGGTGTTGGAGTTTATTGAAAAAGAGGTGGCTCGCTGCAACTATCCGCCGTCAGTACGGGAAATCGGTAAGGCTGTTGGCATTCCCTCTACTTCAACTGTGCACAATTGCCTGGCCTCGTTGGAATCCAAAGGTTATATCCGCCGCAGCAGCACGCTCCCCCGGGCGATCGAGCTGCTTAAATCCGAGATTAGCGGACCCGCCAAGCGCTGTTTCTTCGCTCCTCTGGTGGGCGCCATCACCGCCGGCCGCCCGATCCTGGCTGAGGAAAACCTGGAAGGTTATTTTCCTCTGCCGGCGGAGGTGGCGCCGGGCGGAAACTGTTTTGTGCTCAAGGTGCAGGGCGATAGCATGATCGGCGCCGGTATTCAAAACGGAGACTACGTTGTCATTCGCCGGCAAAAAACCGCTCATAATGGTGAAATTGTGGCCGCGCTCCTTGGTGATGAGGCCACGGTCAAGCGATTTTTCCTGGAAGGAGACTATATCAGGCTGCAGCCGGAAAACGAAGCTTATCAACCGATCAAAACCCGGGAAGCCGTGATTCTGGGGAAAGTGGTGGCTATTTACCGCCGTCTGTAGCTTTCTGCGCCTCCCAGACTGCCGCCGCCGCCCGGCAGGCGCCCCACAGAGCATGGGGCAGAGTCAGCCCGCCCTGCAAAAATACGGCGTACGGTTCGCGCATCGGCGCATCGGCGCTCAGTTCGCTGGAAGCACCCTGGTAAAAAGTGCCTGCGGCCATAATCACCGGATCCTGATAGCCGGGCAAATGATCCGGCTCCAATCTGAGATGATGCTCCACCGGAGAAGCGGACTGAACAGCCTGGCAGAAGCGGATAACCCTCTCTTTGTTTTTCAGCACTATAGCCTGTACAATATCACCGCGGGGATCATCGCAGCACGGCCTGGTCTCATACCCCATTTCGCTGAACAGAGCAGCGGCAAATACAGCGCTTTTTAAAGCATTTCCGACCAGAACAGGGGCCATGAACAGACCCTGGAAAAGATTTCGTTTTGCGGTTACCGCGCCCAGATTACCGCAGAGACCTGGGGCGGTCATTCTGGCAGCCATTTTATGTATCAATTCCGGGTGTCCCGCGGCATAACCACCGCTTGGGGCCAATCCGCCGCCGGGATTTTTGATCAGCGATCCCACAGTCAGGTCCGCTCCGGCCGCCGCCGGCTCTTCGCTTTCCGTGAACTCTCCATAACAGTTGTCCACAAGAATCCAGGCTTCAGGAAACAGAGCCCGTGACTGCCCGATCAACTTGCCGATCTGCCCGATAGTCAAGGTGCGGCGCTGCAGAGAGTAGCCGGCCGACCTTTGAATATAAACCACCTTTGGGTGCAATTCTGCTCTGACTGCGTTTATCTCCGGCTCTCCATCTTCCGTTTGCGGCAGGAAACAAGAGCGGATACCCCACTCCTTCAGGCTCCCCTCCTCCCCTCCTCTGCTGCCGATCACTGTCTGCAGAGTATCGTATGGTCTGCCGGTTAAAAAAAGAACCGTATCGCCGGGGCGCAGCAGGGCAAACAGAGCTACTGTAAGGGCGTGGGTACCCGATACCAGCTGGGTGCGGACCAGCGCCGCTTTCGCCTGAAAGGCGGCAGCAAAGGCTTGCTCCAGTTTGTCTCTGCCCCGATCATGATAACCGTAACCGCTGCTGTCTTGAAAATCCTCCTCTCCCAGCCGGGCAATTTGCAGAGCTTTCAGCACTCGCAGCTGGTTGGCGAAGGCAGTATTATCTATAGCCGGCCAGTACAGCAACGAACGCGAAAAGGCGCGTCGCGCAAGCAAAGAAAGATCCGGCGGCATTGACATCTGCTCAATCCAGTCGCTGCATGTATACATATTGTTAATCATGACCCTTTGTCATATTTATTGTTCAGTTGATTGATTGGCGTTAAATAGTATTATGATCGGCTGCTCCTGGGGGAGCAGCGTAGATATACAGCTTATCAGCTAATGCCGGTTCTACCCGTGTCTCTATAGCCATGCACGATTCCAGATATTCCAGGCTGATAATCTGGCCGAACTGCTTAAGCTGGCCGAACAGCGCGCTTTCCGTATACGGCAGGTATATTTTAATTTGGTGGTAGCTCCATTCCAGCATCCCGGCTATCATTTGCCGCAGATCTTCTAATCCTTGGTGTGTACGGGCAGATACAAAACAGGATCCCGGGTATTGCCGCTGAAGCCGGCTGTAGTCTATGTTCTCTTCAAACAGATCTATTTTATTGAATATCAGAAGTTCGCGGGTAAAATAGTCTGCTGTGATACGAGCCAGGTGACTGCGCACAACGCTGATCTGGTTTTCATAATCAGGGTGATTTAAGTCCACGACATGCAACAGCAAGTCTGCCGTGGCAATCTCCTCCAACGTAGCCTTAAAAGCAGTTTCCAAGGTTTTCGGCAGGTATTTTATAAATCCAACAGTGTCAGTATACAGCACAAATTTGCCGCCGGGAAGGGTGCCTCTGCGCGTTGATGGGTCCAGGGTGGCAAAAAGTTTATCTTCGGTATACAGATCAGACCCTGTAAGAGCATTAATCAGTTTTGATTTGCCGGCGTTGGTATAACCGACCAACCCGGCAACGGGCATACGGTTGCGCCGCCTGCGCTGTCGATATATCGCCCGGTGGCACTGCAGATCTTTGATCTCTTGCTCAAGCACCGTGATCCGTCTGCGGATCACCCGCCGGTCTGCTTCCAGCTTAGTTTCACCGGGGCCCCGTGTGCCGATTCCGCCGCCCAATCTGGACATCTGTTTGCCTAAGCCCATCAGGCGCGGCAACAGGTACTGCAACTGAGCCAGCTCCACCTGCAGCTTGCCTTCCCGGGAGCGGGCACGGCGAGCAAAAATATCAAGGATTAACGCGGTCCGATCCACGATTTTCGCCTCTGTAAGCTGCTCTAAGTAGCGCACCTGGGAGGGTGATAGCTCGTCCATGTAGATGATCAGCGTTATTTTCAGCTGAAGGACCATGTCAGCCAGCTCACGGGCTTTCCCTGGCCCGGTATAATATGCAGGATCAGGCGCCGCTCTCCTTTGGATTACCTGGGCTACGATTTCCGCGCCGGCCGTTTCCGCCAACAGATCCAACTCAGCCATTGCCGATTCGATATCCCCGGTCTGCCCCGGCCGGTCCAGCCCGACTAAGATTGCTTTTTCTCTATCCAGTATCCCGACTTCCTTCCGCTAAATCTGAACACATTTATCATATCATATCGGGGTAACTTCACAAATGCCAGATGCAGGGAAACTTAGGGAAACAGATCTAACACACGAAATCGCTTATACATTTTCTGCTGTAAGCAAACTTTTCACCTGTTCACCACCTTAAATAGGGGACGAGAAATCTCCCGTCCCCCGTATCGTCTACCTATCGCCTGGAATCAATATATTTCCCTGATCCATATTATTTCGTTGGTCTCGTAGTCATAGTAGCTGACAGCTTCCCATTCCAGGTCCTCGTTGACCAGCCAATAATCATAGTCGGCAAAAGCGCGGTCACCGGCCTCATTGAGCACCACTTTTCCGCTGGCGCCGTAAACAGCGCTCCACTCTTCAGCCACCCGCGGCAAAATTTCTTTGACTTTAACGGAATCATAACCCGCTTCATCGATAGCCATAGCCAGCGCCCAGATAACATCATAGGCCTTTAAGGCATAGACATCGGTCACCCGACCTAGTTCAGCTTGGACTTGGTTTTTAACGTGAATGTAGCCCGGGGCTTCCGCGTCTACTTTGATTGCAGGGGCGATAAATCTAGAGTCAAATGCAAACGGGGCAGCTAACTGCGATTCAACTAGTGGATGAGTTTTTGCATTACCGTCACTACCGAACCATTTAACTTGCCTCAACTGAGGATACTCCGAAGCCGCCTCCATATATGGAGAGATCTCCTCAAAAGTAAAGGCGACGATGCCGATTTCTTCCAGAGCGGCGCCGGCATTCACCAGTTCAGTTACGTAATCGTCCATCAAAGCAGCCTGAACACTGAAAGCTTCTAGGGCCGGATCATACCGCAGTTCCTGTTCAAAGATTTCTATGCCACCTACCTTTTCGATGGAAGTTGTTGTAGCTGTATGCAGTCCATCACCCCAGGTATCGCCGCGCCAAGTAAAAATAACGTGCTTTATGCCGGCTTCCTGAAGCATAGCAGCAATGGCTGGTCCCTGAACATCATCGGCGGCTACAAAGCGGTAAAGAAAATCACCGGGTAGGGCCAGTGCAGGTGAAGTGGCAGATTGAGAAACAAACAAAATCTCATTGGCATTGGCAAAAGCTAACATCTCTCTAGATGACCCACTAGTCTGCGGGCCGGCAAATATTTTGACTCCTTCACCAAACCAAGTTGTCATCTTGCGCAGTGCTGTAGTAGGATCGTTAGCCTCATCCTCTATCACAAGTTTGAGTCTCCATTCCCTCTCGTTCTCCTGTAACCAAGCGTTTATATCAGCTTCTGCTAGCTTCATGGAAACGCTAGCTGTCTCGGCCGAGCCACTGAGAGCACCAGTTAATCCCAATAGTGCCACAATTGTATGTTCAACAGTAAGCTCTTCCTCAACTGGTTCCTCGCCCGGCGGGCAACCTGTGACAAAAAGCAGTAAAGCGATGACCAAAACAGCTGATAGCAAAAATAGATATTTCTTGTTAAACATTTAACTCCCTCCTGGTTTTAATTTTAGAAGGTACGAAATTCTGCCTAAAA
>JAGXSR010000137.1 GCA_018333405.1 Dethiobacter sp.
CGGGGAGAGGGAATTTTCAATGCATCAAAGGGAGAGGGATTTTCAACGCATCAAAGGGATATGGATTTTTCAATGTAGGGGCGAGGCGGTGCCTCGCCCTGGTTTTCCAAACAGGTCAGCCATTCCCACCAGAGCCAAATATTCCCTGACGCCTCATGGATTTAAAGCAGTTTACCAATCGACCGTTTAAATTTCACGGCCGATCGGCCGGCTCATAATCTTGGCCGAGCGGCGTCCGAAAATAAAGTTTAAGCTCGATATATTCTTTTTTTGGCGTAAAACCGATATCAGCCAGCTCCAGATTGAGGTCGCGGCTTTTTATCCCGGCCTCCAACGCCAGCCGCCGCACTTCACTGATAAATGAGCCGGCCTGACAACCCAGGGTTTCCGGAGGATAGTTCAGCTTTTTTTGCACTATAAGTAAACTCATCCTGATTCTCCTTACAAGCCCTAGTATGGACCAAAAGCCCCTGAATAATACAAAGGGCTGTCCCCCAATGAGACAGCCCCCTGATCCATTTTAGCCGGACGGGCCTAAACCTTCATTTTTTTTCGCTTTAAACGCTTAAGAACCAGACGTTCAGACCAGCGGATCATTTTAGTCCAGAAAACTTCCTTTTCCGACATCGGCGAAACCAGGATGGTGTACAGACCCATGCGGTTGCCGCCCAAAACGTCGGTAAAAATCTGGTCGCCGATTACCGCTACTTCCCCTACCGAAAGATCCATGGTGCGCAAGGCTTTGCGGAAAGAGCGGCGCCGCGGCTTCACCGCGTACCAGAAAGCCGGGACTTCCAGAGTCCGGGCCAGCTCCCCGCCTTTTTCCGCCGTGTTGTTGGAGACTATACACAGGCGGAAACCCTCCTCCTTCAAACCGGACAACCATTCGGCCAAACGCGGCGAAACATAGCGTTCTTTCCTGGGAACCAGGGTGTTGTCCATATCGATGATAATCCCTTTGATCCCCAGATAGCGAAGCCCCCCCGGATCCAGTTCAAAGATGCTGTTTAATTGTTGCTTGGGGTATAGTTTCTTTAACAAATAGCGCTCCCTCCATGTAAATGGCCGCCGGCTCATCCGCCGCTGGTATACTGCAACAACGGCATATATATTCTGTATTCTTTCTCCTTCTTCCTGCCTTTAATCTGCCATACCCGGGCAATTTGGTGAAATTTATAAACAGCGCGGTGAACACGGGCCTTGTCTGCCTTTACTCTTATATTAACCGGCGCAGCATCTGCGGGCAAAAGCTTGTCCGCGCTATCAGGAGGGCGTGGGATATATCCGGCGCCGGGAGGAGCGCCGGCAGCGTTCAGGCCAAACAGACGAACGTTTCACCCGCCGAAGGTCGGGCCCCAGTTGAATTCGCGCTCCAGCTTCTGAATGACACGCTTCTCGATGCGGGAAACATATGAACGGGATATGCCCATGCGCGAAGCGATCTGTTTCTGTGTGCAGCGTTTGCCGCTGTCCAGCCCGAAGCGCAGCGTTACGACAGTTTTTTCGCGTGCTTTTAACTTGGTCAGTACTTGCGACAGCTTCTCCCGCAGCATATTCAGCTCCACCGTGTCCAGGATGCTCTCATCGGAAGCAAGCACTTCCATCAGTGTTATTTCATTGCCTTCTTTATCCACACCGATCGGTTCCTGCAATGATACCTCCTGTTTCTTTTTTTGACTGGACCGCAGATACATTAAAATTTCATTTTCAATACAGCGGGCGGCATAAGTAGCCAGGCGGGTATTCCGCCGGCGGTTAAAAGTGTGCACTGCCTTGATCAGGCCGATGGCGCCGATGGAGATCAGATCCTCTTTTTCTTCCCCGATATGCTCGAACTTCTTGATCACATGAGCGACCAGGCGCAGATTATGCTCGATCAACAGCCGGCGGGCCTCGCCGTCGCCTTCTTCCATTTTTTTTAAGTACTCCCGCTCTTTTTCGGCGGAAAAAGGCTGCGGAAACGAGCTGCTCTGAATATGCCCCACCATCAGCCAGAGTTCCCGTAAGGCCGTCGCTAACGACGCGAATATAAACATAAGCGTCCCCCTTAATTTAAGAAGTACCTGCAGTATATGCCCGCAAACGAAAAATGTGCCTGTCTGCCGCTCGGCATTTTAAGGTCTTGCCGTAATTTGCAGTTTGATATATTATTAGCAGGAGTACAGGCGAAGTTTGAAGGGAGATTGGCGGATGCAAGCGGTAGTGGGCGTAATTATGGGCAGCCGGACCGATTGGGCGGTAATGAAAGAAGCCTGCCTGGTGCTGGATGAACTGGGGATTGGATATGAAAAAAGCCTGGTCTCCGCCCACCGGACGCCGGACCGGCTGTTTGCTTATGCCCAGTCCGCCGCCGGCAGAGGGCTTAAAATAATAATCGCCGGGGCCGGCGGCGCCGCTCACCTGCCCGGCATGGTGGCCGCTAAAACCATTCTCCCTGTAATCGGAGTGCCTGTGCCGGTCACTCCGCTGCAGGGACTGGACTCCCTTTTATCCATAGTGCAGATGCCCGCGGGGGTGCCTGTAGCTACCGTGGCCATCGGGGCCGGCGGGGCAAAAAATGCCGCTCTTCTGGCCGCGCAGATTATAGCCCTGGAGGACGAAACCCTGAGGCGCAGGCTGATCCTGCGCCGCGAGGAGGCGGCCAGGCAGGTAATTCAAGGAGGAGATGAGCTATTTTAACAGAAGATATCGTGCTTCCCGGTGAAACAATCGGTATCCTGGGCGGCGGGCAGTTGGGGCGGATGATCGCCATCGAGGCGAAAAAAATGGGTTACCTGGTGATCTGTCTGGACCCGACGCCGGACTCTCCCTGCGGACAGGTGGCCGACGATCAGATTGTGGCCCGCTTCGACGACGCGGAAGCGGCGATGCAGCTGGCGGAAAGATCAGCCCTGGTCCTTTATGAATTTGAAAATATCGACGCCGCGGTAGTGGAGCTTCTGGAAAAACACTGCCGGCTGCCCCAGAAAAGCCACATCTTATCTATAGCCCAGGACAGACTCACGGAAAAGAGCGAGCTTAAGCGGGCCGGATTTTCAGTGGCGCCGTTTATCGGGATCCGCCACGATAGCGAGCTGATTCTGGCGGCAAAAGAATTGGGTTATCCCTGCATCCTCAAACTGTCTCGGGGCGGCTATGACGGCAAGGGGCAGCTCGTAATCCGCGGTTCCGGGGATATATCCGCCGCCTTGAAACAGATTTACAATTCGGAACAAAACTGGGTTTTGGAAAAGATGATCCCTTTTACCAGCGAATGTTCAGCCATCGTCGCCAGAAATACGGCCGGAGAAACAGCTGTATTTCCGGTGCCTGAGAATATACACCGGGATAATATCCTCTTTATGAGCATTGTCCCGGCGCGGATAGCGCCGGAGATGGAACAAGCGGCCCGGGAGACGGCCTTGAAGATTGCTCAAGCATTTGATCTGGTCGGACTTTTGGCTGTAGAGTTTTTTGTCACGGCGGAAGGGCTGGTGGTGAACGAACTGGCGCCAAGGCCCCACAACTCCGGCCATTTTACATTTGACGCCTGCTACACATCTCAATTTGAACAGCTGATCCGGGCTCTTTGCGGTCTTCCCTTCGCTTCAACCGAGTTGATGACCCCTGTAGTGATGGTCAATATTCTGGGCAAAGATCTGGACAAAGTATTGCGGGAAACAGACCGTCTTCCGCCGGACACTAAGCTGCACATTTACGGGAAGCGCGGCGAAAGATCGGCTAAACGCAAGATGGGCCACTTAACGATCAAAACCGCCTTTCCGCAGGAGATTGTCAGCTGGGCAGACCAATTTTTCAGTTAATATTTTCCGGCGTCAGGCCTGGAGGTAAACCTTTTAAGCAGGTTGTCTTTTCCCTGATTTGATGGTAGCATGTAGCTTGGAGCGGAGATTGCGAGCCGGCCGTGAACCATATATGTTTATGGGTCATTTTTACAGGCACAGGCTGATTTGTCCGCGCCAACGACACATGTAGCTGATCTAACGATAAATATACTACGTAGGAGGTATGCAACATGGCAATACCGCAATACCGGGTTTTACCCGGACCCGAAGGCTACTTGCCGCCGGCTGCCGCCGGCATGGGCGTGATCCTTCCCCGGAAAAAAGATGAAGCCCTGGTGGAAGGCGCCATCGTCACCCGGGAAGAAGCTATGGAGAAAGCGGCGGAAAAACTGCTCTCCGCAAAAAAGCCGTATATTTTCCCCGGACCGCTCGTGCTGTGGAACTGGAAAGAAGGAGTGGCGGAAAAAGCGCAGGCTATAATTGCGCTGGCCAAGGCGGCGAACGCCGGCATTATCCCGATGCCTGACTACCGCCCGAAATACCCGATGATCAACCCGGCCGTGGAGATTAATCCGAATCACCCCAACCTGACCATCTGGCATAATAAGATCGATGTATGCGTTTTTGTCGGCGTCCATTGCCACTATGCCAATGTCGCTCTGAAAATAATCAGGGGGGGCACCGATTGCTATACCATCGCCTTCTGCGCCGAGATGGGACACGAAGACGCCATGATCTCTTTCCGGGAGATGGGTTTAGCGGAAATCAAACAGCTCACCGATCTGATCACCCGCAAGAAAGGAGAAAGCCGGTAGTGATTACGCAAAAAATTGTCGATCCTGATTACCTGTTTTTTCAAAGCGAAAGAAGTAAAATGTTTATCACCGGCAGCGAGGCCGTCAGCGAAGCGATCAAGCGGGCCAATGTGGATATGGCTATCGCTTACCCGATTACCCCCCAGTCGGAGAGTATGCACCTGGTGGGTGATCTCTACGCTGAAGGCTACCTGAAAGATTATTTCCGGGGAGAAAACGAGTTTTCTGTGATGTCGGCGGTGGCCGGCGCCGCTATGGGCGGAGTACGTGTTTTCACCGCTACCGGCGGGCCGGGAACTATGCGCGCTTTTGAAATGTTCCCCACCTGGGCCGGCGCCCGGCTGCCGGTGGTATGCGCCTTTTTCACAAGGGGCGTAAACTCGCCGCTGACGATCCAGCCCGACACGATTGAGATGGCCTATATGCTGGATACGGGAATCATGATCTTTCATGCCGAAAATGCGCAGGATCTTTACGATATGCTGCTCAAAGCATTCGTCATCGCCGAGCAGCCCGAGGTGCATATCCCGGTGGGCGTTTTCGCCGATGGTTTTTTTGTCACCCATACCAGGGATGAAGTCTCGACGGCGCCGGCGGATCTGAAGCTGCCCGCCTATGATCCGTACAGTTCACCCGTTCCGGTGATGGATATGAATAATGTGCCTTTACGGCAGATGCGCGATCCGTTCGTGATGAAGAGCAACTTTATAAGCTACGCGGCCCACGCCTCCTGGCAGCAGGAAGTAGCGGCGGCGGCGCAAAGGGCTCGCCGCTATATAGACCATTACCTGGGCGGCCTGGTGGAGTCCGAAAATCCCGGAGCGGATATTATGATCGTTGCTTCCGGCACCGCCGTATCGCAAGGGCGGGCGGCGATCATCGCGGCCGCCGGGGAAGGGATCGATGTCGGATTGCTTAAAATCAAATGCCTCCGGCCATTCCCCACTGAAGAGATTAAGGCGCTTACCCGGCACTGTAAAGCGATAATTGTTCCTGAGTTTAACCGGATCGGCTGGCTGGCCAGAGAGATCAAGGCCGTGGTCGAGGATAATTCCAAGGTAGTGGACGGGCCGCGGGTGTTCGGCGGCATGACCATGCCCACAGAGATGATCCTGGAATCGATTAGGAGGTGCTCTGCATGAAGAGCGATTTATGGCAAATATCACCCGGTTTCGAAGAGGTCATGCCGGCCGAATACCGGGAGCTGGTAGATAACGGACCCTTCGGCAAAAAACTTGGTGTGGCCGATATGGGCACATTTAAGGAGCTGCTGGAGGAGCACCCCTTATGCGCCGGATGCGGACTAGCCCTTTCCCTGCGCCTGACCCTGATCGCGCTGCCCAATCCTGAAGATACAATCATCGTCGGGGCCACAGGCTGCAGCTCTTTAGCCTTCCCTCAGGTTTCGGTGCATAATATTCATTCCCTGTTCGGAAACCAGAATGCCGTGGCCACAGGCTTAAAGAGAGCTCTCTCCCTCCGCTTTCCCGGGCAGGTAAAAGACGTTGTAGTGATCGCCGGAGACGGCGCCACCTGTGATATCGGACTGGAAGCGGTGGTGCACTCCTGGTTCAGGGGCGAAAAGCTGGCCACGATTATGCTGGACAACGAAGCCTATGCCAATACCGGCGGGCAGGAGAGCGGGATGAGCCGGATCGGCACCGTGCTGAATATGGCGCCGCAGGGGAAGAAATTCAGTAAGGTTAATTTCCCGGAGATAGCCAAGGCGGCCGGCTGCGCCTATGTGGCCGTGGCGGAGCCAAGCCGGCCGAAGCGTCTGGAGCAAGCCGTGCGCCGGGCCATTTTAGTAGCCCGCGAGATCGGTCCTGCCTATGTGCAGCTGTTCACCCCCTGCCCCACCAATTACAAGTTCAAGCCTAGCGAAACGCTCTCCTTGATCAAAAAACGGGAACAGGAAGGGGTTTTTCAGACGATGGAATACCTGTCCCCGGAGGCGGAAGCATATATTAAGCAAATTGAGGAGGCGAAGCGGTAATGCAGGCCAAAACATTTATTCGCATGTCGGGGCTGGGCGGACAAGGAGTGGTTACTGCCGCGCATATCCTGGGCAGCGCCGCCGTCCGCTCCGGCTTGCTGAGCACGGTTAACCCGTTTTTCGGGGCGGAAAAGAGACTTGCCCCGGCGGAAAGCTATGTGCGGATCTCTTCCCAGACGATCCATGAGCGGGGCGAAGTGCTTTTTCCCGATATAATCATGATCTTTCACCCCCATGTAATCACCCTCGGGAAAAGCTATACCATGCCTTTTTTCGACGGCTTGCAGAAGCAAGGCAAGATCATCATCAACGCGCCGGAGCCACTGCCCTTAAACGAGAGCGAGAGAGCGCAGCTGGCTGCATTAAATGCCCGGCTCTATTATATTTCGGCCACGCGCCTGGCCCTGGAAATAGCCGGCACGGAACTTTCCAGCAATATAGCCATGCTCGGCGCGCTGATCGCGGTAACCGACCTGGTCAGCCAACAAGCGCTGGAAGAGGCGCTGGCGGAGAGATTCGGCGGGACAAAAAAATTCGTGGCCTCAGGAACCACCGCTGCCCTGGATGATGTGTTGAAAAGCAAATTCACCAAGCTGGCCCAGTTGATGGATAAGAATATAGCACTGATCGAGCAGGCCAAGAGCTCCATACAGGAGCACGTGATCTAAGGAGGGAAAGCCGAATATGTATGTTGCCGCGAAAGTTGATGAAAATAAATGCAATGGCTGTAAACTGTGCATCTGGTCATGCCCGGATCCAAATGTAATTATCTTGCACCCCAACAAGAAGGTTTCGATCAATCAAAGCCGCTGTAAGGGGTGCGGGCTGTGTGTGATCGCCTGCAAAAGAGAGGCGCTGAGCATCGATTCGTAACGGCAGCTTAATCTATCACGGGAAAAAAGCAGCCCTGCTTACTCAACACGGCAAAGAGCGGGCGATTGCGCCGGTGCTTGAGCCGCTTCTCGGTTGCCGGATTATTCGTGTGGACGGCTATGACACCGACCGGTTAGGAACATTTACCCGCGAAGTGGCACGGGCCGG
The DNA here is from genome assembly GCA_018333405.1 of Dethiobacter sp. Taxonomy (GTDB): domain Bacteria; phylum Bacillota; class Dethiobacteria; order DTU022; family DTU022; genus JAGXSR01. The sequence goes on from JAGXSR010000137.1 coordinate 7,638, forward strand.
CACTCAGCTTGAGGCCGCGCGGGCCAAAGCGCGTATCGGGATGGATCTTTCCTCGCTGGCCATTGGACTGGCCAGCGAGGGATCTTTCGGTTCCCATCCGTCTGTCGGCTTACTGGCCTGGAATGTGGAGCTGCTGATCTGGATCGATGACGAGCTTGGTCTTGAGATAATCGGCAGCGCGGCCGGAAATACAAACTTTTCTCACCGGCTTGCCGCTAGTTGGGAAGAGGCGCGGCAGTTTGCCCGCGAGACCGGTTTTCCCGAACACTGGCTGGTCGTTCGTCCGGAGAGCGAAGAACATCCGCAAATACACAAAGGGATCGCCGGTTGGGATGAACTGGAATCAGTTTTCCGGCGCTGCTCTGATCTGGCCGTAAACGGCCGCGCCTTTCTGGAAACGGATATGCGTGCCCACGGCAATCCCACCCGGATGGAGTTGATCTCTGCGGCGGCCCGCGACCTGGCCCAAAAGCTGTGCCGCCGCTGCCCGGAATGCGCTGCGCCTGGTTTTCATGCGGTGGAGCGTATTACGGGGCTGCCCTGTGAGGAGTGCGGCGCGCCGACCAAGGTGGCGCGCGCAGAAACTTACCGCTGTGCGCGTTGCCGCCATCAGCTGATCGTAGAGATCCGTGGTCCAAAAACTGCTTCAGCGGCCAGGTGCGACTACTGCAACCCATAAATCCGCTGACTGCCTGATCGATGGGCCGGTCGGGGACCGGTATACGATCCGAAAGAGCGACGGAAGCAGGTTATCCGAATATATCAACCAAGTGAGCCAATTGCCGGCGACCGGATCCGGCGCCGACAGCCAGGCGGCCGAGGCGGCGCTGATTATAAGCCCGGCCAGAAGCAGAATGATCATCGATTGAGCCAGGCTCCGTCTTTGCAACCGCAGGTTTTTTGAACTTCCGGAAAATAATATTCTGTAAATGTTGCGCCCCGCACCGGCCATGATCAACAGTCCCGGCGCCAAAACCAAAGCGATTAAACCGGCTAAGGTGTGCAAAAAGGGCGGCAGATATCCCAAATAAGGTATTATATGATCCACCTGTCCCGTTATATCGGCATTAGCGATTATAGCCAAAGTTTGATTACGGTAGACAGCGCCGCTTTCAGCCAAAACAGTCTGCCGTTCCGCGTTCACCGAGACCACCCGGTAAAACAACATCTCGTTCTGGCGTACGCTGCCGGTGGTGATGATATCCCCCGGAAGAAGCTCGCCTAAAC
>JAGXSR010000138.1 GCA_018333405.1 Dethiobacter sp.
TCTTTCTTTACGAATGTCACGGCCAAAAAAAGCACGAGAGAACTAACCGCAATTATAAAAAAGCCTGCAATAAGCTGTGAATCAAACCAATCGTAATGCCGTCCCCTGTCTAGGAAAAGCTGCAAGCTTACTGTGCCGATAGCCAGTAAAATAAATACCAGCCAATTGACTTTTACATTTTCGGAAGAAGGTTTCGTTGAGGGCAATATTGTGGTTATGGCCGCAAGAGAAATCAAACCCAGTATAACATTCATAAAATAAATGCCCCTCCATCCGATTTCTTCGAGAATCCATGACGCAGTCATAGGCCCTAATGCGGGGGCTATTCCAGTTGCCAGCATAATCCCAACCATCATTTTACCACGCTGATTTGGCGGAAATGTCTCCAACAATAAAGCGGTTGCGACAGGCATTACAGGCCCATCACCTAAACCCTGAAGCGCGCTGAAAAGAACTAATGAGTCAAAATCGCGAGCGAGCCCTCCCAGCAGGGCGCTAATCGTGAATACAGCTATACCTGATATTATCACCCGCTTGTAGCCGATTTTTTTGCCCATCCATCCCGCCAAAGGTATCATCATGGCATTAGCCGCAAGATAACTCGTTGTAATCCAGACCGATCTGTCTATTGAGACATTCAAATCGGACGTTATGGTTGCAAATGCCACAAAAACGCTTGTTCCCGCCATTTCGATCATTAAAGACGGTATCGTTACCGCCAGTAATATAAGCCATTTATCGGTCTTCATGTTCCTTTCCTCATCCTTTATCTTTCAACCCGCACTGTTGCCGACATCCCGATTTTAAGGCGCAGATCCTCTTTATTGCCGTCATCTGCAAACACTATTTTTACCGGTATCCTCTGTGAAACACGCACCCAGTTCCCCGCTGTGGCATCCGGTGGAAAAAGCGCGAATGCCGAACCGCCCGCAGGCATTATGTTTGCCACCGTACCTCGCAGTTGTTCGTCTGGGTATGCGTCCACATAAATATCAACTTCTTGTCCCACCCTTAAATGCCTTACCTGCTCTTCGGAAAAATTGGCTGATATCCATAAGTCATCGAGATTCACAACGGACATAATCGTTTGACCGGTCATGGCATATTCCCCGGCTTCAACCTGCAAATGCGCTACATAACCGTCGGCAGGCGACAGAACATTTGTTTGCCGATAAATAAACCTTGCTTCCTCAAGAAAAAGATTAAGCTCATCCCGCCTTGCCCTCGCCAGTTCAAGCTCCGGCGCAGTAGCAGGTTGAAAATCCAGCTTCTCTATCGTCAAATCATTAGTTCTTAGCGCAGCCTCAATTTTTCTTACGGCAAGGCTTTGAAGCGCAGAGTCAATAGTAGCAAGAGGTTCATCTTTTGTGACACGCGCACCTTCAGCCACATGAATTTCTTCCACACTTCCGGGAAACAGCGCAGCTACCGCATATATCCTTCCATCCACGAAGGCGTTGTTAGTGCTAATCCATTGATCCGCGTAGTCAATATAAAAATATACTCCTGCTCCCACAGTCGCCAATAGCAAAATGACCACAAGCACCGAAACCAGAGCTTTAATACTGACCGTTACCTTCCCTTTGACGCCTCTGCTTCTTGATTCCACGCTGACTTCCGTTGCTGCCGAATCAACCACTATACTCTTAAAATCTTCCATATAAACCTCCTCTTCGCCGCTGCCAACGGCGGCACAATTGATGCTGAAAGTTGATTTTCGTTAAATTTTAACTCTAAAAATCGGAAATCTAATCCTAAGCTTGTGTTCCTCTAACAAATATTTCTATGCATTCGCGCACAGCTTCTACTGTTTTCACTTTGCCGGGATCTATGGCAAAAAGATGTTCTTCTTCGTAAAATGCAATCCAAATTCCCAAAAACATCTTGGCGCCGACTGATGGATCAAATCTGCGGATGATGTTTTTCCCCTGAAGCTCTGTGAAATAGTCCGCAAGTATTACGTTAAGATTATTAATAAGAGCTGAGTAAATCTGTTCCATAAGCTCGTAATGCCGCTGGCTTTCCATATACAATATCCGTATCAAATCCTCGTTTTGTTTTAATCCCTCCAGAAAGAAGTGTGCGATCGACTCAAGAGCCTGTCGGTAATCCAATTCTTTCGCGTTTGATACGAATTGTCCAAATTCAGGACCAGGCAGAAATTTGCACACCACATTCTCAAATAGTTTTTCCTTTGACTGGAAATACCTGAAAAGAGTAACCTCGGTCACCTCTGAAACTCTTGCGATTTCACGCGTGGTAGCCCCTGTATAGCCGTGTTTTGAAAACGATTCAAGCGCGGCTTTCAATATGCGGTTTCGTGTATCTTCCAAACTTAATCGCCACCTTAATGATAGTTATTACTTACTTACACTCTTGCATTATATAATCAAAAGATACTGCTGTCAAATATTTTTTACCTGACATTTCGCCACAAGAATTAGGCATAATGAGACCGGGTGATCCGGCAGCAGGAACAAGTAAATTTTGGTGCCTGCAGATATTTTGGCTTTAAACAGGTAAGCAATAATAATATAATACAAGCAGAACAATAGGGGGTGAAGAAGGGTGGGAAGAGGGGTCAGGTCTATATTTATAACATTGCCGTCCCCATCCTCAAAATTCAGCTTACTTCGACGCCGTGGCAAAATGCAGCCTCATTCCAAGATGGCCGGCAATTTCTTTTATTCTTTCGTGCCCAAACTCAGACGAGAATGTGAGGTTGAATCACAACCATGGAAAATGTCTTGGCAATAATAAAGAAGCGGGAATCCATACGCGCCTACAATCCTGCCAGGTCGGTTTATGTGGAAGAACGGACCCGGTTGGAGGCGTGTATGCAGGAATACTGTGCCGGCCCCCTGGGGAATACCGTGCGTTTTAAGCTGCTGGACCTGGGGAAGGTGAGCAGGGATGAGCTTGGGCGGCTTGGCACTTACGGGGTAATCCGGGGCGCCTCTTTGTATTTGCTGGGGGCGGCGCCTGACTGTGATGGGGCTTTGGAAGATCTAGGTTACTGCATGGAGCGGATTATCTTAGAGTCTACCGCCCTTGGCTTGGGGACCTGCTGGATCGCCGGCACATTCCGCCGGAGCTCCTTTGCCCGGCAAATGGGCTTGGCAGAGGGCGAACTGCTGCCGGCCATCTCGCCTGTCGGCTATGCCGCAGCAAAGAAAAGCGTAGTGGAGAAATTAATGAAAAGGGGCGCCGGTTCCCGGCAGCGCAAGCCCTGGAGCGAGATCTTTTTTGGCCCGGACGGGCAGACTCCCCTGAGCGGAGAAGAAGCCGGCATCTACGGGGATGCCCTGGAGGCGGTGCGCCTGGGGCCTTCTGCACTAAATAGCCAGCCCTGGCGCATAATTAAAGACCGTGCAGGCCATTTTCACCTCTACCTGCGGGAAAGGCGCATTTATAACAGGACTCTTGGTAAAATCCGCATCCAGAACATAGATGTGGGTATCGCCATGTGTCACTTTTCCCTGGTTGCCCTGGAGAAGGGTATATCCGGAAAATGGGTGAGGGAAGCGCAAGCCCGGCAATTCACCGGTTTGACTTATATCGCCGGCTGGCAGGCGGATTATCTTTAGCAGGAGTCAGCTCTATATTTTTAACATTTCCGCTCTTGCCTGCGAATGTCTTATAATTACAACTGCCGATTCCAAGAAGGTGAAGCGGAATATGGAATCAGCTTCTATTGCCATTTCTTACTCCCTTCACATCAAATGTCATTTTCTTCTGAACTATACAGGTTTTTTCTTAGAAATGGATCACCATTTTCTTGGGACAATGAACCCGTCCCCCAGTCCCCCTGTCCCACCCTGTCCCACCTCGCAAATCAGAATTCGGTAACCTCTCCCCCACCCTTAATCGGGCGTTCAGCGCGTGTATTGATATCCAGGGTGAGGCCCGCTTCAATAAAGCCGCTTCGGCTGTAGCCGCGATCTTCCCAGTATCCGCCCCTTTTTTCTGCATGAAATTCTATATTTTGCAACCATTTGCAGGATTTATATCCCCAGAGATGCGGTACGAGCAGCCGCAGCGGACCGCCATATTGTCTCTCCAGCGGCTCCCCGTCCACCGCCCAGACCAGCATCACGCGACTGTTGAGCTCCGGCAAAGGGATGTTCGTATCGTATCCGCCTGCGCTGGTAAATGTGACCTGATTGGCCGAAGGCATCGGGCTGATCTGTTGCCTGAAATCCGGCCAGAGGACTCCTTCCCAGCGGGCACGGACAGACCATCCGGAAACGGAGGTCAGGCGGGCATCAAGGCTGGCAAACGGCATCTGTCTGATTTCTGCCAGGGTAAACTTCATTTCCCTTTCTACTAATCCCCAGACATTTAAACAGTAAGTCTCCTCATCGATCTCCGGGATCCCTTCGGCTTTAAAAACCGGCGTTTTCAGGCGGGAGA
>JAGXSR010000139.1 GCA_018333405.1 Dethiobacter sp.
CGACTCACGGAAGTCAAACCAGAAGCCAAATCCATGATACATGGCGCGCATGAAGGGGTACTTCGTCAACTTTTGGTAGGGTACGGATCCGCCGTGTTCCGTAGCTTCCATTTCAAGCGTACGCATGTAGCTCGCCACCTGTAAAGGGAAGCGCTCCTGCCAATACATAGATGCCGCCTGCGTCAATTGTGGTGCAGGTTCTGCTGGCGGTGTAAAGATACGCAAAGTGACATACCTATTGATGGCGGCAACCCCAACGATGACGGCCGCGCTCATCAATACGAAGAGAAGTGAAGACTTTCCACCCTTTGAGAGATTACTTCGCAATACATTTGCCTCCTCGTTCCCGGTCGGTACCTATGGCAACTTTTTTAGCCGAAAGCGTGGATACCTGGCAAGAGCCATGCCACACCCACCCAGGTGAAGAGCATCGCTACCCAGCCTAGGGCAATAAGCGCGATGGCGCGTTTGCCCGTCCACCCGCGGGTAAAGCGGGCGTGGAGATAGACCGCAAATACAAACCAAGTGATGAGTGACCACATTTCTTTCGGATCCCACCCCCAGTAGCGCCCCCAGGAAATATCTGCCCAGATGGCGCCGCTTATAATCATCGCTGTGTGAAAGAGAAAGCCGAACCCCGCAGAGCGGTAGATGTATTCATCAAGGGCTTCATGGGTAGGGAACATGCGGCCCAAGGCTCCGAGAGCAGGCACGTAGTGCTTGATTAACCATATCATAGCAGCCGCAAAAGCCAGCGTAAAGCCTGCATAGCCGAAAACGGAGGTGGCTACATGGACGGACAGCCAGTTAGACTGGAGAACAGGCGGCAAAGGTCGGTGCACCCTGCTGACCACGATCGCCGGTATGACGCTCGGGATTATGGTCAGATAGGAGAAGTAGAACATCATGAGGGGGGTGATGAAAGCCCCGACCGCATAAAACTTCTCTTTTAGGCGCCACTCCGTCCAGATATAGACCAAGGCCGTCCCCCAGATAAACAGATTGCCAAACTCATAGTGACCCACAAACGGCAGGCGCTCGACATTGTACCCACGCACCGCGATAAAGGCGGTATGAATGATAAAGGCAATTTTGAGCACCATGGCCGAAAAACTACCCCACTCGCGTTGGCCACGCACATAGATAATATAGCCTAGGGTAGCGGCCAAGTAAATGAGAGCGGCGCCCATAAACAGCACATTCTCCAGTAATAACAGGGCTGGGGAAACTTCGATTAGACTCGCCATCGCTACTTCGCTTCCTCTCTGCGCTTAATCTCTGACTCAATCCGCTGCAGCGTACTGGCGAGAAAGAGACGACTCCGGTAACCACGCCCGCCGATAAGCAGGCTATGATCGTTTTCGCCTTTAGAGGCATAGTAACGCTCAGGGGTGATAAAAAAGCTCATATAGAGACCAAGCAAGAGCAAGAGTGACCCCCCGAAAAGGAAGGGTCGCCCCAAGTTTTTGCTGACCGAAAACACGGTCGCTAAATCATATCCCGTCAACATGACCTCGACATCGCCATCTGGAGTGGCAAAGACTTGCGCCTTGTTTCGTGGTAGCAAGACATTTCCCACAGTCTCTCTCCCCCGCATCAGAACGCCTCCGACTACGGGTCTGTCAGTGCGGTAGTCTATATTGTAGGGCGTGCCATCAGGATGCATAGAGAAGTTAGTGTAAAATTTAACTATATTTATATAGGTCGTCCTCTGGGCGTCAAGGTAGATGCGGTCGCCTTCCATGAAGCGACTGGTACCACTTTCACCTGTTTTCACGTCCGTCAACCTAAACACGGGGAAGAGCAAAAAGGTCGAATGATATATCGTGTTACCACCAAAACGCACCGGGTAATTGATGGAAACGGTGTCTTGCGCGATAACTTCTTCCCCCCTGCGCACGGTTACATCCGTGTAGACCCGAGGGCGCATGACTGGGTTCTCTTCTTGCACCATGCGAATGTCAGTCATATGCACTTCGAACCCGCCCTCTTGAACCACAAAGCTACTGTCTATCCAGCCTCCATTTGTTACCTCGTAGCCTGTGACAACGCCGTACAAGGCGCCGAGGAGAATGACCAGCAGACTTAGATGAGTGACGAAGGAACCAAAGTAGCCTAGCCTGCCGCGCTCTCCGAAAACTATGCGCCCAGCGCCCGCGCCCTCAACCGAGACCCGCAGCCCGACTGACTTAAATGCTTGCGCTGCTGTATCTAGCTGGTCTGAGTGCATTTTGGTTGGTACTTCGCTATGCGCAGGCATATTCCTAATGTCCGCGATGGAACTACTCTTACTGGGCTGGAAGGCCAAGCGGAACATCGGCCGTATGCGCTGCACGGTGCAGAGGAGTAAATTGAGCGAGATGAAGCTCAGTATGGAGAGATACCACCACGAACTATAAATATAGTCAATTGCTTGTTCCATTTCTTGCAGAGTAGCATACGCTGAAATCACCGCTAAAAGTAGCAAGAGAAAAATACCGAACTGCATGGAGCCGAAAAAGCGCAAGGTCTGTTGTAGAGGACTTTCCGGCTTATTTTCGGGCAACTTAGCATTAATTGTATCAGTCAATCTCATACCCCCACAAGCTATCTATCGCCGTCTTGCATAAATCTGGTTGGGCACTTTACCAAGAGGTTGCGCGCGACGAATTCACTCCCCGTGATGCGGCCTGCGGCCACGATGTAACTGGCCTCGAAAAGTGTGGGCGGTATGTTGCCGCTGTGGCGCACGGTATGGGTCGCGCCAGCCATGTCCTGCATGACAAAGGTAAACTCACGCTTCCCTAGCTCACGCAGTGAGCCATCGACCGCCACACCCTTGACTTGAACAGAGCGATTGTACTCCGTGGCGGCTGCAAAGGTGGAGTAGGAGCTAAAGGCACTCTGCGCGGTAAAGATGAATCCCCCGCTAAAGACGACGACCAGCACTATTAAGACGACCTTATCATAGCTCTTCACGGCGCTCTACCTCCCGCAGCCTCATATCTATACGCAGCATGTAGAAAAATAGGCCAATCCAAGTGACCAACGTTGCGGCAAGTACATATATTAGCTCCCCCACGACTTAATCACCCCTCTTTAATAGACGCATTGCCTGCAGATGGTATAGCCGCACACCGATATTTTGCAGCCAAAGGTATAAACCCGTAAAGCAGATGAGGGATGCCAAGAAAACTACTAGGACCTCGGGGCTCATAGCGCTGGCGCGCCCGCCGCCCGCCCCTAAGTCCGGATGGAGCGAGGGAAAAACGCGCGGCACAACAAAAGCCAGGAAGGGTACTGTTACAAAGGCCAAGGTGGCGTATACAGCCGACAGCCGGGCGCGCCGGTCGGCATCGTTTAGCGCGCTACGCAACACAAAGTAGGCGGCATAAATGAGCAGCAGGACGGCTATCGACGTCTGCCGCGGGTCCCAGTTCCAGTACATGCCCCAGGCGGCGCGGCTCCAGACGGCGCCGGTGATTGTAGCTAGCAGGCAAAAAACTGTGCCTAACTCGGCGTTAACTAAAGCTCGGCGGTCGCGACTTAGGTCCCGCGTGACCAAGTAAGCCACAGAATGTACTGTAGACATAAGGTAGGCCAAGACCGCGATCCACGCAGCCGGAACATGGTAGACAATAATCCGCGCTGTTTCTCCCGTGGCACCGAAGCCGGGGATGGCTGGTACATAGAGGAATGACGCGATTACTACGACTGTCATCCCCACACCTAAAAGTACTTGTCCGATAATTGCTCTCACCTCGCTAATGTAGCTGATACCAAAGTGCCTCGCGTCGCTACTCACACCATACATATTCGAAGAGCAAAAGAGACGCCGCAAGTACACTGCCATTGTAGAAAATTAACATTGATAAATCGGTCATCATGCTGTTTATGTTACCACCACTTAGCGCCGTCCGAGTGGCGTTTGTCGCGCCAATAAGGAGTGGGAGCAGGATCGGCAGTGACAACACTGTAAGTAGCGACCCCTTGAGCGCACTCTGGGCAGCAAGGGCGGAGAGAATCGTGCCCGCGGCAGCTAAGCCCACGACCCCCAAAAATACAGTTGCCACAAAGCCGCCGATAAGCGCGACCGACAAATTAAACATCACTAAGTAGAGGGGCACTACCAGTACAGCAACGCCGACAAGCAGTGCGGCATTAAAGAGAAACTTACCCAAGAACACCGGTCCTGAGTCTGCCGCCATCTTGAGGGCGATGGCAGAGCCCGTCTCTTCTTCCTGTACAAAAGCTCTTGATACCCCTGTCATGGCCGAGAAAAAGAAAATAATCCAGAGCAGTGACGCGGCGATATCAACATCTACTATGCCTCCGGCCAGGGAGAAGCTTATGGCAACTAGGGTAGTCACCGCAAACATGATGAGTGCGCCGAAGGCGTAACGCGTCCTAAACTCTAAGCGCATGTCCTTCTGCAGGACGGCTATACACTTCCTATGCCAAGACAAGCGTGTGGTCTCCAAGCTTAATTTCCGCGGGCTCATTGCTGGCCAAAACAACCATGCCTCGTCCCCGCTGCTCGAGGATAATCTGCTCCACTAGCTGGGCCCCGTTTTCGTCTAAATGAATGGTCGGTTCGTCTAACACCAAGATATGAGGGCGGTGCCAGAGAGCACAAGCGTACTTCAGGCGCTGTTTCATGCCCGAAGAAAAATTGCCGAGAAAATCCCGCCCTCGCTTGGCTAGGCCGACAAATTCGAGCAACTCACGCGCTCGCGACAACGAAAACGGCAGACCCCTCACGGCACAAAAAAACTCCAGGTTTTCTACAGCGGAAAGACCATCGTATAGTTTTAGTTCGGGCGAAACTAAGCCAAGCTGCATCCGTCTCTCAGCCTGTGACGACTGTCTGCCGTCTAATATAATATGTACATGACCTGAGCTCGCGGCAACAAGACCACACAGGATAGATAGTAGTGTAGTCTTGCCCGCACCATTCGGGCCTTGTACAGCCAAAACCGAGTTGTCGGGAATACTGATGTTTAAATCCCTAAACAACCAGCGGTTATTATACGCTTTCCCAAGCCCTTGGATTTCAATGCGGTTTGCCACCCCATTTCTCCTTTCGCAGCATGATTTATTTGATAATTCTACAATTCTACCTGGAATCCTCTTTTCCTTCTCACAAAAACTTAGACTAAGTTAAGTAAGTCATAATAGGGAATCGGGTAGGAGGGAAAGCTGAACAGCTTTCCCGACCTCCCCCA
>JAGXSR010000140.1 GCA_018333405.1 Dethiobacter sp.
CTATACAGTCGGGGTGGCCCCTTTTCTGATCGGTGATGCTCTGAAAATCATGGCCGCCGTGTTCATTGCGCACAAGCTGAAAGGGATGATCAGGCTGTAATGATCAAAGCGGAAAATCTGGCATACAGCTACGCTGACCAGAGCATGCCGGCGCTGAAAGAGATTAACCTGGCGATCGAAGAGGGAGAATACCTGGCGGTGGTCGGGCCGATCGGCTGCGGGAAAACGACTCTCATTAAGCACTTTAACGCTCTGTTGACCCCCACGGAAGGCAATGTGTGGGTAGATGGGATGAACACCAAGGATGCAAGCCTGGCCGGAGAGATACGCCGGCGGGTGGGGATGGTATTTCAGAACCCGGATAACCAGATCGTCGGCATGACCGTGGAAGAAGACGTAGCCTTTGGGCCGGAGAATCTGCGTTTGCCTCCCGCCGAAATCGGGCAGAGGGTAGAGGCGGCGCTTGAAGCTGTGGGCATGAAAAACTATGCCCGCCGCCGGCCGCACACTCTTTCCGGAGGTGAGAAACGGCTGCTCACGATTGCCGATATTCTGGCCATGAACCCGAAGTATATCGTCCTCGATGAGCCTGCTTCTTCCCTAGACCCATCGACGCGGGAATTGGTTCTTGCTCTGTTAAGAAGGCTGAATAACCAGGGGATAGCCATGATTCATATAACCCACCATCTGGAGGAGATTACCTTTGCGGACCGGGTTGTGGTTATGGACTGCGGCCGGATAAAGGAAAGCGCCGGCCGCGCGCGGGAACTTTTACATGGGTTATAAATTTGGTTACTATATGCACGGCGAATCAGTTTTGCATACACTCGATCCGCGGGTGAAGATCGCGGCATTGACGGTAGCCGGCCTGGCTGTTCTTCGGGCGGATGCTTTGGCCGCGGCAGTGATCACTGTGCTTGTCGCGGGCGCCGCGCTTATTGCCCGCTTGCCGGCGACCCGCCTGCTGGACGCGCTAAAACCGATGAAGATCTTCTTTACCCTGATCTTTCTGTTGCATCTCTTCTTCACTGAAGGCAGGCCTCTTCCGCTTATTCCGCTGATCAGCGTTGAGGGTTTATGGAACGGCCTTCTTTTTACCTGGCGGTTTATATTTCTGATTTTCAGCGCGGCGATCTTGACCATGACCACCCGGCCGTCTGATCTGGTGAGCGGCCTTAAGTGGATCTTCAGACCGCTTAAACTGTTTAGCCTTTCATCGGATGATCTGGCGGTCATGGTTGCCATGACGCTCAGATTTGTACCGGCTCTGCTGCAGGAGATCGATCAGATCAAAGAGGCGCAGATGGCCAGGGGGGCTGATTTTAAACGCGGCTCCCTGACGGAGAAAGTGAAAAGGATCAGTTTGTTGGCGCTGCCGCTGGTCAGGAACTCTATTCTGCGGGCCGAGGAAGTGGCCCAGGGCATGGAGGGACGCGGTTACTGTTTAGGAGAGTCCCGGACCTGTATCAGGGAGCTTCGGGCTACCGCTAAAGACTTTATTTTTATAGTTACGCTGGGAACGGTTCTTATATTTACGGAAATAATACTGTGAGATCGGCGCTGGTTGAAACAAAAAACCGGGCGGGGTTGGCCGGTGAGCTGAAAGCGGTCAAGGGAGGGCGCCATGTTTGAATTTATCGATGTAAAATTTAAAGAGATTATAGATCTGCCGGCGCTATGTTTTGAAAGGAAAAAAATAACAACTCTGATCGGAGCAAGCGGCAGCGGCAAAACCACCATCTTAAAAATGCTAAATAAAATGCTGTCGCCAACACACGGCAGGATTATCTATAATCATACCGATCTCCGCCGTATAAACTCTGTTGCTCACCGCCGGCAGGTCGCCATGCTATCCCAAAACCCGGCTATATTTGAAGGAAACATCAGGGAAAATTTACTGATCGGCTTAAAACTTCAGGAAAAAGATCTGCCCGGTGACGATGCAGTGCTGGGAGTTATGGAGCAAGTAAAATTAAACAAGCCGCTGGACAGCCCCGTGTATACCCTTTCCGGAGGCGAAAAACAGAGACTGGCCTTGGGCCGGATATTGCTGCTCAATCCCGAGGTGTATCTTCTGGACGAGCCGTCTGCCGCGCTGGACGAAAATACAGAGGAGATGATTATGCAAATGGTAACGGGGCATGTCCGGAAAAAAAATAAAACTCTGGTCATGGTAACTCATTCCAAAGCGATTGCCGAACAATATGCTGATACAGTGATCGAGATAGTGTCCGGCCGTTGTTTCCGCAGGGGAGAGAACAATGAACGGGATCATTGATTTAACAGCCTGGCAAGTTGCCCTGGCCTATCTTTTTGTCTTGCTAGTGCTGGCCATAGTGAGAATGCGGGGCATAAACCGGGAAAAAGAGATCCTCATTTCTTCGGTCAGAATGACCCTGCAGCTTATTCTGGTCGGCTATATACTGGTTTATCTCTTTGACTATCCCAACCCCTGGCTTACCGCGGGTATCGTTTTGTGCATGGAAGCTTTCGCCGTTTATACGGTATTAAACAGATTTAATGACCAGCTGGTAAAACCATTAAAGTACATTATCGCTATTGCGATGAGTGCGGGCACACTGGCTTGTCTGGCTTATTTTCTGCTGGTCGTGGTACGCCTGACGCCGTGGTATGCGCCGCAATATTTTATTCCGATTGCCGGCATGCTTATCGGCAACTCAATGACCGGAGTAGTGCTGGGGTTAAAACTCCTGCTGGATGGAATGACCACGCAAAAGGCCTTGGTGGAAGAAGCTTTGATCCTCGGGGCGACCCCACGGGCGGCGTCCAGAAACATTATCAACAATGCTTTTGATTCCGCTATTCTGCCGACCATAAACTCCATGATCGGTATGGGCGTAGTTTTTTTGCCCGGTATGATGACCGGGCAAATTCTGGCGGGCATCGCGCCGATAACAGCCATTGCTTATCAAATCGCGATCATGCTGGGGATTTTAGGCGCCGTGGCGCTTACGGTGATCATTATGCTGCAGCTAGGCTACCGCACGTTTTTTAACCAGGAAGACCAGCTTTGTTCGCGGTAAGCTGTGCGCCGGTCTTTAATCATGCCGCGCACTGCCCCTTGGGCAAAGGTTTAGCCGATTTGGTGGCCGGCCGCAGAATCGCCCGGCTTGATCAGCTTGCCCCGCTTTGCTGAAGATTTTACCGCCAACTTTTTAGTCAGAAAAGTTTCCCCGTCTATATGCGCCGGAATATCGACTTCTGATTCCAGCACAAAACTGTCCCCCGGCACAGTTTTGGCTCCATCCCACCCCGGCATCTGCCCAATCAGGAACAGAACAGCCACGTGAAAGGGGCGCCCCTTGATCAGTGTTAAAAAGGGTCCGGGCGAATCCTGCCGGGTTAACGGCAAGCCAAAACCTACCCGGCCCCACAAAGAGACTTCCGCTGCCAAGAGGCCCGAGTGCATATCCCCGTTAACGCAAATATTGTAGGATGGGTTTACCTGGATTGATCTGATCGTGCTGGCGATGTACGAAGACATTCCCAGTTGAGAATATGGATTGGCGTATTTTACTATTTCACTGCCCAGGCCTATACCGGCTCCAAAGACAGCCAGCTTACCATTAGCCTCCAGAATAGGAAACTCCACCACTTCAAAATGTTCAACATCCTTTTCACTTAACATACGGACGGATATATTTAAAATGTGGGCCAGAGCATTTCCTCTGCCCAGCGGCAGCACAAAAAGTTTGGTTTCGGCAAGGTCTATGTTGTTTACCGCGTAATTAATAGTTCCGTCCCCGCCGGCAGCAACCAACAAAGATGTTTCCGGGATTGGCTGGCCAACCTTAATCCACTCTATCTGATGCTGATAAAGGAGCATACTCGCCAAAAACTTACTTTTTGCATGAGAATATAAAACTGTGAGCTTCAAGTAAAATCCCTCTCCATTTTACTTACGAGAATTTTTCAATCCTTTTCACCTGCACATCTTCTAAATATACGATGCCGGCATATTTGTCAGCTAAATACTTGAATATTATCTTTTCCATGATCGCTTTTGCTTTTTCTTCGCTGGCTACAAGCGTTTCTATTTTTACATTTTCACCTAAAGAGCTTAGGCCGCCGGAGCCGGAGCGTATGCCGCGAGCGCCTTTACCGGAAACATTCCTATAGACGGTGTACCCCTTGGCCCCATGTTCATTAATAATGCGCAGAATTTTTTCTTCGATAACAGATTCTGTAATCACCACCACTTTTTTGACAGCTTTTAACTCGATCATATGGTTATCCCTCCTGATTAAATTGTAGTATCATACATATATCAAAACAGTTTGTCCAGACTGAGCGCAAGTTGGTAGGCGAGCGGGATTCTTAATGTGATGTTCAACGGAAACGCAACAAGAAGGGATAAACCTAAGGACAAAGAAGGATTTGCATTGGGGAGCGCTGTTCTCATGACTATCGGTGCGGATATGTACGAGCAACTTCCGGCTAACCCGATGGCGAAAATAGTGATGCCGCCCGGACCCAATCCGAGCAATGCAGCTACGACGGCGCCGATAAACATATTTATAAATGGCATGACCAGGCCATAGCCGATGATCAGTTTACTCATCCCTTTTAATTCCGAGAGGCGTGAACCCGCCAAAACTCCCATTTCCAGCATGAACAGTGTAGTTACACCGTGAAACAGAGAATCAAAAAGAGGCATTACTTTTTGTGTTCCTGATTCCCCGGCAATAAATCCAATAGTAAGGCCACCAAGCAGAAGAATCGTTGTGCGCGCAGTCAGAGCTTCCCTCAGGATGTCCCTGATGCTGTAATCATTCCCGGCATTTTCCCCTGAGTTTAGGCCTATCCTGGCTAAAATAATAGCGACAACCAGAGCCGCAGTATCCATAAAGGGATACAGCCCCGGAACAAAAGCGTCGTAGAGCACTTGTTGCTGCTCTAAGAAAACCACTGTCATAACAAGCGTTGCACTGCTAACGGCTGCGAAATGGCCGGCCACAGAACCGGCATTTGATGGATCAAGCCCAATGAGTTTGCTTCTTAAACAGTAAAAACTAATAGCAGCAAGTAACGCTCCCACCGCTGTCGCCGCCACGGCTGAAGTAAGTATAGTCCCATCAAGGCCGACTTTGCTAACGTCAACTCCTGCGCGCAAGCCAATAGCTGCCAGCAGAAATATACCCATCGTTGCTCCGGCCGCATCGGGGAATTTGAGATCCGATTTTAAAACAGCAGCCAATAGACCGAGCAGAAAGAACAACGCAAAAGGAGAAAAAATGTTTTGGATAACTAAATCTGCCATCATATGTGACTAACCCCTCCTTTTTTATCTTTGCTGTAAAATCCGATAAAATTTATCTGTTTCTGCCCTAAGCCTTTAACCCTGAAACCATAATCTGCGTTGCCTCAGGCT
>JAGXSR010000141.1 GCA_018333405.1 Dethiobacter sp.
GAGCTGCAGCCTTATGATCTCTACCTGTTGCTGCAGGAGCTGAACACGGGCGATCAGTTTACTTTACTAAAATCCATCCCGCCGGGGATCGCGGCGGAAACTATGGAACATTTTGAACCGCTTAACCAGTATCAGCTTCTTTCCCGCCTAAGCCACGATTCGGCGGTGCAAATACTAAATCACCTTTCCAGTGATAACATGGTCCAGCTTTTTGCCGCCCTGCACCCACGTCAAGCCGAGAGACTATTATCTCACCTGAAGGACGAACTGCGGGAGAAAATCCGCGGGCTGATGTCCTATCCGGAAAATACCGCCGGCAGCCTGGCCAACGTGGAATATGTCGCCGCCAGACACTGGTGGACGGCGGAACAGACGCTGGATCACTTGCGCCGGGTAGGCGATCAGGCAGAGCTGTACAAATATATCTATATCCTCGACTCCCTGGGTAAACTGGTCGGTGTCCTCTCCCTGCGGGATTTGATCCTGGCTGATCCATCCACACCGATTGCCGAGATTATGGTCAGCGAACCGGTCAGCGCTCCGGCGGAGATGGACCAGGAAGAAGCCGCCCGGATACTGGGCAATTACGACCTGGTAGCTTTGCCGGTGGTCACAGACAGCGGCCGGATGGTCGGCATTATCACTATTGATGATATTCTGGATATCATTGAAGAAGAGGCAACTGAGGATATCCACCTTTTGGGCGGCAGCCAGCCTCTGGATAACCCTTACCTTCAGTCCGGCATTTTCAGCGTTTTTCGGAAGCGCATTATCTGGCTGGCCCTGCTATTCGTCGCCGGGGCCACCACCAGCAACATTCTGCGGCATTATGAAGCTCTGCTGGACCAGATCATCGCCTTAACCTTCTTCATCCCCCTGCTCATTGATACCGGGGGCAATGCCGGCGCCCAAACCAGCACTATGATTATCCGAGCCATGGTCCTGGGAGATGTGCGCTTAAAAGATTATCTACAAGTGATCGGCAAAGAAATTCGTCTGGGGCTGGCCTTAGGGCTGGCTATGGCTATATTCGGCTTTTTCTGGGCAATGATCCTGCGCCATCCGGTTGCGCTGGGCCTGACTATTTCTGCAACCTTGGCCACTATCGTGACGGTCAGTTCGACTATCGCGGCAACATTGCCGATTATAGGTAAACGGCTGGGGATAGATCCGGCGGTCTTCTCCGCACCGATGATCACTACCGTGGTCGATGCCCTGGGCTTGCTTATCTATTTTCAGTTCGCCCGGATGCTGCTGAGGATTTGATGGAAACAAAATAGCACAAGACATGGGGGATGCAGGCCGGCGGGTGGTTATGCCGCCGGCTTTCTTCCGATCGGCTCATGTCGCGGCAGCCGGCTGCCGGCTAAAAGATGTTACGCAGGTTTGGCCTTTCTGTTTCCATTAACCGATACAGCAGGCGGCGCACAGCGCTAATTTCCAGGAGCAGGCTCTCTTTGTTTTTAAGTTCAACCAGACGGAACACCTGGGTGAAGGATTCGTCCGTGCGGTCAACCTGGCGGTGGTCCATGATCGGCATCCAGGCGTCGTCGGCCCGGCGCCACAGCTTTTTCAGCCGCTCTGCTTCGACTTCCGCCTTCGCCCACTCTTCCTGCTCCACCTGCTGCTGCAGGCGAACCAGCCCATCCTGCAGATTATGGTATAAGACGGTGGTATAGATGAAGAACGCCGCCGATCCGGCAATAACCACAATTAGTAAGCCGATAGCGATCAGCAGTGTTCTCATCGTGGCAAATATTTATCCTTCAACTGATAATAGAGTCGTCCTTCGGTGTCTAGGTTGGCAAACAGCACCTCTTTTAACTCCGTAATGCCGAATCTTGATAGCTCTGTTTTCAGCCAGAGCTCATCTTTCTGTACTTTGCCCAGGTTATCGTAATTCACATTCCCGTCGATCACCAGGGGGTGAGGCAGCCCTTCGTACCTGGTGGATACACCGATATCCCGGGGTTGCAGCGGACGGCACTGTGATTTAGGGATTACGGTCATCTTGCCGTTGGTTTCAAATACAGCAAACTCAACATCGGCGATATTGGAAAATCCGCATATCCGCAGCTGCTCCAGCAGATCATTGATATTCAGGTGCAGTTCCCTTAACTCCGCTTCCACTATTTTACCGTTTTCTATAACGATACTGGGCCGGCCATCCACGGCTGCCCTGACTTTTTCACTTTTCTGCGCCGCATAGGAAACCAGGATCTGAAAACAGAGCAGCAGGATAATGGGAATGATACTGTTAAACAGCGGAATGCTGATATCCTCCATAGGAATAGCCGCCAGGGCGGAGATCATGATCAAAACAGCCAGTTCATAAGGCTGCAGCTGCCCGATCTGCCGCTTACCCATGATGCGCATGGCAAATATGACTATAGTAAAAAGAATCAGCGTCCTGAACATCACCACAAACATCCGCTAGCACCCTTCCTGGAGAAGAAGATTACATTCTTTAGGATAATGCAAAATCCGCAGATCATACACTGCTTGTTTGTTGACCGCCGCAATCACAAGTGATAAGATATGGATAACCGAGACAGCATATGAAATGAGGTCTGTTTATGAAAGCAATTGCCCTAGCTTGCGAAACCATCGCCGACGAGGTGAGGCTGGCAGCCCGGGAAACCAGATCTACAATCCCCATCTGCTGGGTGGAATCCGGCATGCATAACTACCCGATACAATTAAAACAACATATTCAAGCCGAAATTAACCGCATCGAGAATGTAGATCATATTTTACTGTTGTTCGGCTACTGTGGTAATTCTCTTTTAGGCCTGAAAACGGATATATGCCGCCTGGTAATACCGAAAGTCGATGATTGCGTCTCTCTCCTTCTCGGCGGAAACGCACAGCGCAATAACCTAAACGATCAGGCCATGGGCTATTACCTGACCAAGGGCTGGCTGAGTCATGAATACAACCTATGGAGCGAATATAACTACTGCCTGCAAAAATATGGCTCCGAGCGCACCAGCCGGATTTATCGGGTCATGTTGCACAACTATAAAAGGTTAAATGTGATCAATACCGGCGCCTATAACCTGGACGACCTGCTGCCCCTGACCGGGCAAATTGCCCGGGAATTGGAACTGGATCATACGGTGATAGATGGTTCCCTGGATTTACTCTGCCAAGCTTTACAAGGTGAGTGGACTAATCACCGTTTCGTGATCATCGAACCCGGTGAAGAGGTTACTATGTACAACCTGGGTATCCTTCATGAAACAGGAGAACCGCCCTGGAAATTAAAAATGAGCCGCACGAGCGGATAATAATCTACTCGCAGCGGCTTTAAGCCGGCACCCGGATCGTCGTTTAAAGGGCACATCTGCAGTGCCCTTTACCTTAAATTATGCCCGCCGAAGAAGGAGCAATGATCATCCTTGCACAAAGTTACTTTTCTTCCTCAACAAAAAGTAATTACAGTGCCGCCTGGAACAAATCTGCTTGCAGCTTCCGCCCTGGCCGGCGTTCCGGTAGAAGGTAATTGCGGCGGCAAAGGCGCCTGCGGCAAATGTAAGGTCAGGATAGTGGAGGGCGACCGCAAAGAGCCCACTGCCGCCGAAAGCAAAGGCTTAAGCGCGGATGAGCTGGCCAACGGCTGGGTTCTGGCCTGCCAAAGAGAAGTGTGTGGCTGCACCGTTGCGGAGATACAGGCTGCGCGCGACGCCTGCAACCGTAAAACAACCCTTCACCGCGCCGCATCTGTAATCGAACCTGAACCGAGCGTGGAAAAGATAGCGCTTAAATTGTCGCGCCCGTCGATTGAAGATCAAACTTCTGACCTGGAGCGACTGCGGCAGGCCCTTTCGCGGCAAGAACTCTCAGTAAACT
>JAGXSR010000142.1 GCA_018333405.1 Dethiobacter sp.
CCGGGGGTTCTCAATGGAAAATATCCTGAGGCAGAGCAGCGCTGCGGGATAAAGCAGGCTGTATCCGAACAGGACATAGATAATCAACGAATGCAGCTCACCGGTCATCCTTGCTCTCCTCTTCTTTTTCTTTGAGACCGGCCAGCATCTCTTCTAACCTCTCCAGAGTAGAGCGGTCCTGATCTTTTACGCGCCGCATAAAATGGGAGAGAGTAGCGTCACTGAAATCGGCCAGCAAATCGTCCACCACACTGCCGACTATCCGGCCGGCAAATTCTTCCCGGGTAAACAGCGGCATAAAATAGAATGTATTGCCTTCTTTTCGCCTGCAGAGCAGCTTTTTCTGTACCAACCGTCCCATGATCGTCATGATCGTGGTGTAGGCAATTTCACGCCTGATGTTTAAAACTTCCAGCACATCACGCACACAGACCTCTTCTTCTTTGCCCCAAATTGCCTCCATCACTTCACTTTCCAGGCTGCCCAGCACTTTTTCCAGGCCCGGTTTCCCTGGGTGATAACCGGCGGGAAAACCTGTCTTTGACATACGATCACCTCTGCGGCTGTTTATGCTTTAAGCATACCCGCTTTTGATACTACGCGCAATAGTAGAATTTTATCCTGCGTCAAATCCTAACTCCAAACATTGATCACCTTCATCAAATGCGATTCTTCCAGTTTCGTGGGTTTCGGCTGCCATGCATTACAGCCATAACTACTATTTCTAAATTTTCTACCCAGTAATACACTCCAAAAGGAAAACGGCGAATAAACGCACGCCTCGTATTTTTGTATACGATTGGGTAGATCAGTGGAGATTCGGCAATCTTAAAGAGCATTGCATGAATCTCATCAAGAAACTTATGGCCCAGACCATGCTGTTGCGCTTCATACCAGACTGCCGCATCGGCTATATCCTGTTCTGCTTCAAGACGGATAAGAACTTTAACGGTCATAGCTGATGTTTGATGTCGGCCAATACTTCTGCAGCTAAACGTCCGCGATTTCCATCAAATTTGTAAGCGCTAAGTCGCCGATCTAGTTCGGCTTGCTGTTCGGCGGTAGGCAAAATAGCCTGTTGATCCGCAGCGATACTATCCCATATATCCTCGACAAGTCTAATCCGTTCATGGAGAGAAAGCTCTCTTAAATTGTAACTCATTCTACTAACCTCCAATCAAACAGATATTATCAGCAAATCAAACGCATTATGTCTATAAATTATTTTACAATAAATTTCCCTTGAACTCTACTGTTGAAATATTTTAAAGTAGATGCCTGATACTGCGCAGGAACACGTGGGTTTTTAAGAAAACCACGACCTCTCTACCAAGCCTGGCGGAAAAGCTTAAGAACTTCTTCCGCGTCCAGGACTGCCTTCGGGTTGTAAACAATGGCCCCGTCGGAAAGGGAGAGGTTGGCTGCTTCTTCCAAGCCATGCTCAGGCACACCGGCCTCACGCAGTTTTTGAGGAACACCCATTTTTCCGGTCAGATCCCAGACAGCGCCGGCAGCGGCTTCTCCCGCCTCCATATCGTTTAAATCACGGATATCCAGGCCGGCGGCCTGAGCTACAAGGGCATACCGGTCCGGGCACTCATCTAAGTTAAAGAGCATTACATGGGGCAGCAGGATACTGTTCGCCAGACCGTGAGGCACATTATACAGGGCGCCCACTGAGTGGGCCATGGCATGCACCAGCCCGACCTGGGCGTTACCAAAGGCCACTCCGGCCATAGTCGCCGCGATTTGCTGCTGTCCGCGAGCCAACAGGTCGCCGCCGGACTCGACACAGCGGGGCAGAAACTGAAATATCAGACGTATGGCGTGCAAAGCCATGCCGTCGGCTATCGGCTGGCGCTCAAGCGCCTGAAGCGCTTCCACAGCGTGAGTCAGGGCATCCATGCCTGTGGTCGCGGTAAGCTGCGGAGGCAGGCCCGCCGTCATCACCGGGTCCAGGATGGCGATATCGGGAATAATGTTATTGTCGCAGAACAGCATTTTCGTATTATTGTTCCAGTCCTTGATCACCGCAACATAAGTCGCTTCGCTGCCTGTTCCCGCCGTGGTGGGAATGGCGATATGCGGAGTTTGCGGACGGGTAAGCATCTGAAAGCCACAGTAGTCCTGCAGGGCGCCACCTTCTTTCAACAAAATGGCCATCCCTTTGGCCGTGTCGATAACGCTGCCTCCGCCTACACTCACCAACAGATCAGCCCCCTGTTCCCGGGCGTAGGCAGCTGCTTCATTTACCAGTTCCAACCCTGAGTCCTGTATGCAGCTGCTAAATGCGCCCGCAAAGCGTTTGCCCAGGGCTTTTATTACTTTTTCGGCCAGGCCGGACTCGGTCACACCTTTATCCGTGACCACTAAGGCACGCGTGGCGCCAAGGTTTTCCACTTCCAGGCCGATGTCTTTAATGCTATTTTCCCCATAAATGATTCTGGTTGGATTATTATGGATAAACGACAGGCCCCGATCGTATGCCATCTTCTGCACTCCTCTATTTAAAATCCGAACTCTGCACGCGCCTCGTTCAAATAAGCTATTACTTCCTTCCGCTCCTCATCGCTAAGCTGCGTGATAAACTTAGACCCGATCTCCGCGGAAAGGTCGGTCAGGCGGACTGATGCCTTGACATAGCGCACAATGTTAGCCAGGTTGCCTTTAAGCTTGATCTTGCCCTGCATCATCGCTTTGGTTGTATCCAGCTCTTTGGACATCACCGCTTCCCAGCGCTCCAGTTCGCCTGTCAATACATAATCGCCGTTCTTACCGATTCCTTCAGGCACAAGCCGGACAGAGCGGCAGTCTCCGTGCCATAAATCCATTAACATGAAAGTGTCTTTATCCAATCCTAATTCCGGTTTGGCCAGGATATGTATGACCACAGTTCCCTCCCAGGTTTTTGCCGCTTCTTTGTATACCGTGTCTTCCTGGATTAGTTTTTCATATGCGTCCACCCATTCAGGTGTTCCCATCACATACGGTTTTTCAACCTTGCTCAGCCTGTCTTCGACCATCGCCCGATA
>JAGXSR010000143.1 GCA_018333405.1 Dethiobacter sp.
TTGTGCTTATGAATCTGTGCGGGGAAAGCGGAGAGCCAAAGTATCATCCTTTCGACCCGGACAGTGCGCCGGCGGACTTAAGCCGGGCCGACCGCTTTATATTGCACCGCTTTAATGAAACGGTGCGGGAATCAACCCGCCTGTTGGAAGAATACGAGCTGGGTGAAGCCGCCCGGGAGGTTTACGAATTTATATGGCATGATTTTTGCGACTGGTATGTGGAATTTAGCAAGCATTATCTCTACCGGCAGAATGCAGCTGAGACAGCGCATGCGGAAAGGGAGCGCACCCGCGGGATCCTGCTTTTTGTCCTGGACGGGGTGCTGCGGCTGATCCATCCCTTCATGCCGTTTATATCCGAGGAGATATGGCGTCACCTGCCTCACCGCGAGGGCGCCCTGGTGGGCGCAGCCTGGCCGCGTTTTCGCACGTCGCTCTGTTTTCCTGAGGCGGCCCGGGAGATGGCTTTGGTGCAGGAGACAATCCGTGCTGTGCGTAATTTGCGCAGCCAGGTCAACCTGCCTCCGGGGCGGAAAGCCCCGCTTCTGTTGCGTGCCTCCGGTCGGGCCGCGGTCAGCCTGGATGAAGAGCGACATCAGCTTGCCCGGATGACTTTTGCCGAGCCGGTGGAGATCAGCGCTTATACGGCGAAACCCGGGCAAGCGATCGCCGCCATTATCGGTGAAGAGGTAGAGGCATACCTGCCTCTGACCGGAATTATTGACTTAAGTGCCGAGATTGCCCGCCTGGAAAAAGAGCTGTTCCAGGTGAATACCGAACTGAGGCAGGCCGAAGGTAAGCTTAAGAACCCCGGCTTTTGCGAGAAGGCGCCTGCGGAAGTGGTAGCCGCAGTGCAAGCCCGCCGGGAAGAGAGCCTGGTCAAACAGGCAAAACTATCAGCCAGACTGGCGGAGATTCAACCAAACCGTGGTTCTTGAACAAAAGTACCTGGAGTCTCTGGAATGGATTCATTCTATCGGCCGGTTCGGTATAAAACCCGGATTGGAGCGGATCTATGCCCTTATGGAGCGCCTGGGCAACCCGCACCACCATTTAAAATTCCTGCACATCGGCGGCACTAACGGCAAAGGTTCCACTGCGGCTGTGGCCGCTTCAGTACTGCAGGCGGCAGGCTACCAAACGGCCCTGTATACCTCACCTTTCCTGCTTTCTTTTACCAACCGCATGGCTTTAAACGGCCAGGATATCGCTCCCGCCGAGCTGGTGGAGATTGTAGCGCAGATTCGCCCCTTAGTGGCTGAAATCAGCGCGGACCCGCGGCTAGGCCAGATGACTGAATTTGAAGTGGTCACCGCCCTGGCCCTGACTTATTTTGCCCGGCGGAAGCCGGACATAGTTGTATTTGAGGTGGGATTGGGCGGGCGTTTGGACGCCACCAATCTGGTCATCCCCCTGGTCAGTGTGATTACCAATGTCAACCTGGAGCATACCGCCATCCTGGGCAATACAGTGCGGGAGATCGCCCGGGAGAAGGCGGGTATTGTCAAGAGCGGGGCGCCTTTGGTCACCGCTGCGGAAGACGAAGAAACTCTGGCAGTGCTGGAAAAAAAGTGCCGTGATCTTGAATCCCCGCTATACCGGGTGCTTCCTGCCAACCTGCTTAACTCTTTCCCGCAAAACAGCGTCGGTTACAGTCGCCGGAAGATTACGGTTACCGGTCAATTTTTTTCATACCGCGGTTTGAATCAAAAACTGGACGATCTTTTCCTGCCGCTGCGCGGTCACTACCAGGTGATTAACGCTGCTTCCGCGCTGGCGGCGGTTGAGCTGATCTGCGGTCAGGGTTTTATGGTAAGCGAAGGCGCCCTGCGCCGGGGGTTGGCCCGGACCGCTTGGCCGGGAAGATTAGAGCAGTTATCCAGTGACCCGTTCGTAATTCTGGATGGCGCGCATAACCCTGCCGCGGCCAGGCAATTGGCCGCGGCTGTTTCGGAGTATTTCCAATTTAAAAGACTGATCCTGGTATTAGGGATTATGGCGGATAAAGATATTCAGGAGATGCTCCGAGAGCTTATCCCCCTGGCCGATGAGGTTGTTTTGACCCGCCCATCGCTGTCCCGGGCGGCTGATCCTGTAATTTTGGCCGGATATATCCGCCAAATTCCCGGATTTGACAAGCGGGTTCATGTGGAGAGCGATTTGAGCCGGGCCTTGACGCTTGCCCTTAGCCTGGCTTCTCGTGACGATGCCGTGCTGATCACCGGCTCGCTCTACACAATCAGTGAAGCAAAGGGTTTGTTTAAGGACTATCCGGCTGTAAAATAAAACCGATCCAAACAACAAACAACCTCGATCGATGGTAAACGGAGAGCGCACGCAGAGAGGAGATCCGGCAAACGCTGTAGAAGCAATAATTCAGCGGCAGATGATCTGTGCGCACCCTGATGTACAACTAATACAATTTATGTGGAAGGGAGATTTGTATTTTTCATGAAAAAATTACTTAAGTTAGGATTTTCCCTGCTCTTGGTCCTGGTGATGATGTTTAGCGTCACTGCCGGTTGCGCCCCGCTGAACGGCGATGATGAGAATGGCCAGGAAGAGGAGGAAGATTAAACGCCGCGTATAGTATACAGAGGGTGGGCTTAAAAAGCCTGCCCTCTGTCTTATGTGCGCGCTTGGGAGAAGTATGGTTTTGCCGAAAAACAGATTATTGTCGTAATTTAATCTAACTTAAGAATCTTTCAACTTTTCGCCGATGTGTAAAAACGACCATTTTAGTGCAGGACTTTAAATTTTATTCTCGAAAGCTATGTAAGTTATAAATGGCACAAGCCATAGTGTTCTGTTTTAAGTAAAAAGAGCGAGTTAATTATTTACGAAAGAGGTGATTGTTGACTCATGGGCAGCGCAGCATTCAGAGGCGGTGTTCATCCGCACTATCGAAAAGAGTTGACCGCTTCTCTGGCTATAACTTCTATGCCGCCCCCGGCCAAGGTAGTAATCCCTCTGCAGCAGCATATCGGGGCGCCCGCTGAGTCGCTGGTTAAAATTGGAGACCAGCTCTTGTTGGGGCAGAAGATTGGCGACAGCAAGGGGTTTGTTTCTGCGCCGGTGCATGCCAGTGTTTCCGGCACAGTTGTTGCTGTCGGCCCCTACAACCATCCTCTGGGCCGAAAAGTGGAAGCGATCACCATCCAGTCCGATGGGCTGGACACCTGGCACGGAGAGGTTAAACCTGCCGGCAGCCTGGACTTAATGACCCCGGAACAGATTCGCGGCCTGATTCGTGAAGCGGGCTTGGTGGGTATGGGCGGAGCTACTTTTCCGACGCATGTCAAGCTGGCGCCGCCGGCGGAAAAACCGATTGACACCGTGATCATCAATGGCGCCGAGTGTGAGCCTTATCTGACTGCCGATCACCGGATGATGCTGGAAAAACCGGGCGATATTATTTTCGGTCTTAAAGTAATGATGAAAGTACTAGGCGCCTCTCGGGGCATCATCGGTATCGAGAGTAACAAGCCGGACGCCCTGCGGGTAATGAAACAGGCGGTGGAAGGGGAAGCGGAGATCAGCGTGGTTTCGCTGCATACCAAGTATCCCCAGGGTGCGGAAAAAATGTTGATTTATGTAACCACAAAACGCAAGGTGCCTTCCGGAGGCCTGCCCATGGATGTGGGTGTGGTTAACCATAATGTGGGCACCGCTATTGCCCTGGCCGAGGTTATTAAGGAAGGGAAACCGTTAATCCAGAGGGTGGTCACCGTTACCGGTGAAGGGGTGATCCGTCCGGCCAACCTCATGGTGCGCATCGGCACTCTGGTCAGCGATCTGCTCAGTTTTTGCGGCGGCCTGCGGGAGACGACCCGCAAACTCATAAACGGCGGCCCGATGATGGGCCTGGCTCTGGCCGGCGAGGACATTCCGGTGATTAAGGGAACATCGGGAATCCTTGCCTTGACTGATGACGATGTTGATCTTGCCCGGCAACGGACCTGTATCAAGTGCGCCAAGTGTGTCAGCGTTTGTCCGGTGAACCTGGCGCCGACTTTTATTGCCCAGGCTGCAGAGCATAGCCTCATTCAGCGTGCGGATAAACTTCATGCTGCCGACTGTATTGAGTGCGGTTGCTGCGCCTTTATCTGTCCGGCCCGTATTCCTCTGACCCAGTGGATTCGCCTGGCGAAGGCCGACATCTTAGACAGGCGCAAACAACAACAAAAATAGTGCCCAAGCGATGGGAGTGATACTATGAACGACAAACTGGTTATCTCTTCTTCCCCGCATATCCGCACCGTTGAATCCGTGCAGAGTGTGATGATCGATGTTTTGGTCGCTCTTTTCCCGGTAGCCCTGATATCGGTGCTCCTGTTTGGCTACCAGGCCCTGGTGATTATGCTGATCGCCATAGCATCAGCTATGCTGGCTGAAGCGGCCTGGCTGCGCAAACTGGACTTTTTCGGAGACGGCAGCGCGGCAGTCACCGGTTTGCTGCTGGCCATGACCCTGCCCGCGTCGGCGCCCTGGTGGCTGGTGATGATCGGCTCTGTTTCTGCAATTATCATCGGCAAACAGGTATTTGGCGGTGTCGGCCATAATATTTTTAATCCGGCCCTGGTCGGGAGAGCAATATTGGTGATCTCCTGGGGTGGCCATATGGCCGGGAATGTCTGGCCTGTGCCGAAACCTTTCGCTTTTACCGCCGATATTTCCGCGGTGACCACCGCTACGCCGCTGGCCGGCACGGAGCAAGCGTTAAATACAACCTTAAGCCAGCTTTTTATCGGCAATGTAGCCGGGTCGCTGGGCGAGACCTCCGCTTTGGCCCTGCTGGTGGGAGCATTTTGGCTGCTTTATAAAGGGCATATCGACTGGCGCATCCCGGGAGGGTTTATCGGCACTGTTTTTATTATGGGCGCCGCCCTGGGCGAAGGGTTTTACTATAACCAGCTCCTGACCGGACTTTTTCATGTTCTGGCCGGCGGTGTGCTTTTAGGGGCTTTGTTCATGGCTACCGACATGGTGACCTCTCCGGTGACAAACCGGGGCAAGCTGATCTTTGGCGCCGGCTGTGGTCTGATGACCATGCTGATCCGTCTTTTCGGCGTCTTTCCGGAAGGGGTTACCTATGCCATCCTGCTGATGAATGCGCTGACACCGGTTATAGATAATTTTACCCTGCCCAAAAAATTCGGGGAGGTGAAAAGAAGTGCGTGAAATTATTCGCCTGGCGCTGACCTTGTTTATGATCGGTTTAACTTCCGCCGCCTTGCTGACCGGGGTAAACAACTGGACCGGGCCGATTATTGAAGAGCGACGGAAAAGCGATTATCTGGAAACAATCGCCTCATATTTTCCGGATGTGGAGAGTTTCGAAACAAAAGCAGAGGAGAACGGAGACTCATTTGATCTGATCTACGATTCGGCAGGAAACCTTTTGGGAGTAATGGGCACCATCCTTCAGGGTGGCTACGGAGGAGTGATTACCTATAACCTGGCGGTTGATACGGAAGGGATAATTCTCGGCCTGCGCATTATATCTCATTCGGAAACTCCCGGCATCGGCGATGTCATTACCAGAGAATCATTTTTAGCTCAGTTTATCGGAAAAAGCCACGAGGATCCCCTGCAGCCCGGGGAGGATGTGGATCTGGTCTCAGGGGCTACCGAGAGCACCGGCTCCATCATAGGCTCCGTCCGCCGGAGCGTCGGCCATATTGCCACCAGTTATCTTGATTTTCAGGCTGAAATATTCGATATCACCGTGGTTCCCGACGGCACTTTTCAGGGCGTTGCGGCGGGAGGGCAGGGTGATATTGTGGTGGAAGTTGTGGTTGAGGGCGGCCGGCTGGTTGAAATTAAGGTGCTGGAGCAAAAAGAGACTCCGACCATGTTTGTGCTCTCTTATCCTATAATTCCCGAGCGGATGATTGCAGAGCAGAAGCTGGAAGTGGATGTTTCAACCGGAGCCACCGCCAGCGCCGAAGGGATTGTGAACGCCGTGCGCAACGCTTTGGAAAAAGCGATCGAAGAAGGTGAAGGTGAACAGAGATGAGTAACGTCTATCTGCAGGATTTTCAAAGGGGGCTTATCCGCGAAATTCCGATCTTCCGGTTGTTGCTGGGCATGTGCCCTGTGCTGGCGGTGACCACCTATCTGACGAACGGGATCGGGATGGGGTTGGCGGCGACGGCGGTGCTGATCTGCTCTAACCTGGTTATCTCCGCTCTGCGCAATTATTTCCCTGCCCAGGTGCGCATCCCCTGTTTCATCGTGGTCATCGCCACTTTCGTCACCATGGTAGACATGATGATGGAAGCTTTTGTGCCGGCTTTATACGAGAGGCTGGGCATTTTTATACCGCTGATCGTTGTGAACTGTATAATCCTGGGCAGAGCCGAGGCCTTTGCCGGTAAAAGGCCGGTGCTGCGCTCTCTGGTGGACGGTTTGGGAAACGGTCTCGGTTTTATTGTCGCCCTGATTGTTCTGGCCCTGGTCCGCGAAACAATAGGGGCGGGAACGATTTTAGGCCCGGATCCTGAAACGGCGATTCGACTGTTTGGAGATAATTATCAGCCCATGTTGATCTTTGCCCTGCCGCCGGGCGCTTTTATCGCCTTGGGCTTGCTGCTGGGCATGGTAAATTATATTTATAAGCGCCTGAATATTAAGTAACAAAGTAAACAACCCGTCAGGAGGGTCGTTATGGAAAATCTGCTTCCGATCATCTTTATCTATATCCTGGTTGATAACTTTGTGCTGCAGCAGTTTCTGGGCATATGCCCCTTTATCGGCGTCTCGCGCAAGATGGAAACCGCAACAGGAATGGGTATGGCTGTGGTATTTGTCATGGCTATGGCTACCGTGGCCACCTGGTCCCTTTACACATATGTCCTGGTCCCGTTTAACCTGCAGTACCTGGAAATCGTAGCTTTTATCCTGGTCATTGCCGCCCTGGTTCAGCTGGTGGAGACCTTCCTGCGCAAGATCAGCCCCACTCTTTACCAGGGCTTAGGGATCTATTTACCGCTGATCACGACCAACTGCGCCGTTTTGGCGGTAGCTCTGCTGGCGGTGCGCCAGGAGTTCACCCTGTTGGAATCGACAGTATTTGCCGTTGCCGCCGCTGTAGGTTTCTCTCTGGCCCTTTTAATCATGGCCGGTATCCGGGAGCGCCTGGAGCTGGCTGCTGTACCCAAAATGTTGCAGGGATCAGCGATCACTTTGATTACAGCGGGCATTCTCTCACTGGCTTTTATGGGATTTAAAGGGATGATGACTCTGTAATGCGCTGTAAATTATGGACGCGAGGTGACAGATAAAATGCAATATTTATATGCTGCGGCGGCGCTGGGCGGGGCAGGGCTTGTTTTCGGAGTCCTTTTGGCTTTGGCCGCCCGCGCTTTTGCCGTTACGACCGATCCCCGGGTTGACGCTGTCCGTGAAGAGCTGCCCGGCGCCAACTGTGGGGCCTGCGGCTGCGCCGGGTGTACTAATTTTGCCGAAGCGGTGGTCGAGGGAAAAGCCAAAGCGGCAGAGTGCATACCCGGCGGCAGCGAAACCGTAAAAGCGATCTGCGCTTTATTGGGCCAGGAAGCGGCTGAGGCTGTGCCCCAGGCGGCCGCGGTGTTTTGCATCGGCGATAAGCAAACGGCCAAAGAGCTGTTTATCTATGATGGAATCCAGGATTGCACCGTAGCCGTGAAATATGCGGACGGCTTTAAAGCCTGTTCTTACGGCTGCCTGGGCTTGGGCAGCTGTGTCCGGGCCTGTCCGTTTGAGGCAATTGAAATGAGCTTAACCGGGCTGCCGGTGGTGCTCCGGGACAAATGCGTCGGCTGCGGGCTTTGCGCCAAAGCCTGCCCCCGCCGGATTATTCGTATTCTGCCCAAGGGCAATGCGGGCCACTTGATCTTATGCTCCTCTCAGGAGCGGGGCAAAGGGGTAACTCAGGCCTGCGCGGTCGGTTGCATGGCCTGCAGAGCCTGCCTTAAAGCCTGCCCGCAAGAAGCAATTTCCATGCAGGGCAACCTGGCGGCAATCGATTTGCAGAAATGTACCGATTGCGGCGAGTGTGTGCTGAAGTGTAAACCGGGAACCATTCGCCCGCGCGCTTGAGTTTCCGGCTGTATCAGGCAGGACGAAGATGAATTTGATCATCTGAGAGTAGGATGAATATGTTCCCTCACCCTGGCCCTCTCCCTGGCCCTCTCCCGGAGGGAGAGGGGATTTAATAGGGTAGATTAGCTTTGGGCGGCGAATGCCTGGAGAAGCCTGACTAAAATTAATAATACGGTCTGTCCCTCAAGGTTAGACAAGGACAGACCATTTTACTGGAATCGGGCCTTGTTACGGCGGGTAAAGCGGTTAAAATCAAAAAAGAAAGGCGCATTTACAGTTTTCCGATTAGGTGTAT
>JAGXSR010000144.1 GCA_018333405.1 Dethiobacter sp.
ATTAAATCTACCCCGGGCGGTTTATCGGCCAGCAGTTGCAACAGATCCGACTCCGCAATCAGCCCGTAATCCACAGCCACGTTAATTTCATCCAGGACCACCAGATCGTACTCGCCGCTAAAAATGGCTTGCCTGGCCTGCTTAAATCCTTCCCTGGCCAGTTCGATATCCACCGGCTCCGGGTTATCCCGGTTGACAAATACATCCCGCCCGGCTCTCACTATGGTCAGGTTTGTCAGCCGGCCGGCGGCCAGAAATTCACCATAATCCCGCCCTTTCATAAAATGAAGCATATAGACACGGTAACCGTGCCCGGCAGCCCGCACCGCCTGCCCTACCGCAGCTGTTGTCTTCCCTTTTCCGCTGCCGGTATAAACCATGACCAAACCGCGTTTTTTTGCACCCATCTGCCTCTGCTCCTTTTTTAGCTTTGCTGCAAACGCTTTCACCGGGAGAATCATCAATTAAATTAGTTACACTGGTGATTAACCCTTAAGGACATAGCGGGAGATTACCAGGCGCTGCACCTCGCTGGTGCCTTCGTATATCTGGGTGATCTTGGCATCACGCATGAAGCGCTCCACCGGGTAGTCCTTGGTATAGCCGTACCCGCCGAAAATCTGCACGGCGTTGGTGGTGATCTCCATCGCCGCTTCCGATGCAAATAGTTTAGCCATGGCCGAAGCCTTCCCGTAGGGCAAGCCGTGGCTTTCCAGGTAAGCGGCCTGATAGGTTAAAAGCCGGGCCGCTTCGATTTTTGTGGCCATATCCGCCAACATAAAAGAGATCGCCTGGAAGCTGCCGATCGGCTGACCGAACTGTTCGCGGCTGTTGGCGTAGGCGGCGGCCTCGTCCAGCGCACCCTGGGCAATACCCACAGCTTGGGCCGCAATGCCGTTACGCCCGCCGTCCAAAGTGCTCATGGCGATTTTAAAGCCTTCACCCTCCTGACCCAGCAAGTTCTCTTTGGGTATACGGCATTGATCAAAGATCAGCTCCAAGGTCGGAGATGAGCGCAAACCCATTTTACGCTCCTTTTTACCGAAGGAGAAACCGGGCGTTCCTTTTTCCACAATAAACGCGCTGATACCTTTGGATTTTTTCTCTTTATCGGTAACCGCAAAAACCACATAGATCTCCGCGTCGCCGGCGTTGGTGATAAAGATCTTGTTGCCGTTTAACACGTAGCTGTCACCGTCCGACGTCGCCATGGTGCGCTGGGCCGCCGCATCCGTACCCGCTGTTGCCTCCGTCAGGCCGAACGCGCCAAGCTTTTCGCCAAGAGCCATCGGTTCTAAGTATTTTTTCTTCTGCTCGATACTCCCATACTTATAAATCGGCCAGCCGGTCAGGGAGATGTGGGCGGAGAGGGTTGTCCCGACTGAGGCATCCACCCTGGACAGCTCTTCCACCGCAATTATATAACTGATAAAATCTAAGCCTCCGCCGCCGTAC
Source organism: Dethiobacter sp. (assembly GCA_018333405.1). Classification (GTDB taxonomy): domain Bacteria; phylum Bacillota; class Dethiobacteria; order DTU022; family DTU022; genus JAGXSR01. The sequence continues at coordinate 1,456 of JAGXSR010000144.1, forward strand.
TCTTCCGGCCAGGGGATCCCGGTCAGGCCCAGTCGGCCCATCTGATCAAAGATCTCCCGGGAAAACTTTTCCAGGTCGTCCCGCTCCCCTGCGCCCGGCTTTACCTTTTTTTCCGCGAAATCGCGCACCATTTTCCGCGTCATTTCCTGTTCTTCCGTCAGAATAAAATTCAACCTTCGCGGCCTCCTCAGTTTAGTCAGCTTAACTGCGCCCGATAATATACCGGTAGGGATCCACTTTATCCCGCAATGTTTTCAGCTCAGCGGCCGTGGGAGGATCGCTGGCCAAAAGCTCCGCCGACCAAAGCAGCTCAAAACCGGTATTTTCGATAATATGCTCCCTGGAAATGCCCGGGTGGATACTCTCTACCTGCATCCGTTTGCTCTGCGCATCAAACCCTAAAACACAAAGGTCTGTAATCACTTTGTACGGTCCGCTGCCGGGCGGCAGTCCCGCCGCTTCCCGGGCGCCTTTGCCGGTAAGATATCCGGGAGAAGTTACAAAATCTATATTATTGGTAAACCGGCGGGCGTCCTGCACGGTAATCATCATCACGCGCCAGCAAAAAGAGGCCAGGTCGTTTGCGCCGCCGCTCCCGGGGAAGCGCACCTTGGGGCGGTCATAATTTTGGCCGATCATGGTGGAGTTTATATTCCCGTACATATCGATCTGGGCGCCTCCCAAAAAAGTATAGTCGACCATGCCTCGCTGGCAGGTTTCCATCACTTCAGGCATACTGCTGGCGGCCAGAGCGCGGTAAAAGGTGCGGGAATCGCCAACAGATATAGGCATTGAGGGCAGCAGCGGACCGATACCGCCGGCTTCAAACATGATCATCAGGTTCGGGGCGTACAAGCTTTGGGCCAGCATTGCGGCGGCACAGGGCGCCCCGGTGCCGACCACAACCAGTTTCTCGTCTTCCAGGAACCGCGAAGCCAGGCAGATCATCAGCTCCATCCGGTTATATTCCATGATTCGCTCCTCCTTAAATGAGCAAGTGTCAACATGTCTGCTTAAAGCAAGCAATCTATTTTTCCAATAATGTTTCCTGCCGGCGCAAGCGGGCCATACGGTCCATACCGCCGTTTATCTCCAGATAGCCGCCGAAATCTTTGACCCCGTATATATTGCGCTGCAGGAACTGATCCAGCGTTTCAGGGCTCTGATCAGCCTGAAGCCATTCCTGAAGATGCTCTTCATCACTGTAATACTCATAAGCCATATTACCCGGATAGGCGCCATAAGGCACCTCGATCACGGCATCCACCAAATAGTAAGGAATAACTGTGCGTTGTGGTTCGCGGCGGATCACCTCTTCCGGCACCAACCGCTCCGTGGTGATGATCAGACGCTTAGAGGCCCGGGCCAGATCAAAGTCTGATACCATAATCCCGTCGATCTGACAATTGCCGTAAACATCGGCACGGTGGACATGGATCATGGCCAGGTCAGGAAAAAGCGCCGGCAGCGCTAGATATTTTTTTTCGGTAAATGGGCATTCCATCTCCACGGCCGCGCTGTATTTTGCCGTATCAGTTCCCAGCATGCAGCGGGCCGGAATAAAAGAGATTCCCATGGCTGCTGCTTTGTAGCGCCAGGCCAAGGCGGCATTGGTCCACTCCGTAATTTCGATTTCACCTTGTTCCACCGCCAGGCGAGCGCGCTTGGATAAGCCTCTTGCTTCCAGACCGATGATATAGGCGACGTCACAGCGGTCAATACACTTTCCCGCTACTAATATCTGAAAGTCATGAGTGGCGGTATGGCCGGAGAGGCCCAGGTTTTTTTTCCGCCGGCGAACAATTTCATGCAGCACGGCCGTGGGAATACGATTGGTGCCGAATCCACCCACGCCCATATAGGCGCCATCGGAGACCAGGCGCGTTACCGCTTCCGCCACAGTAGTGGTCTTATCAACCTTTCGGCGGGATTTGTGCTGAAAATATTCCCGGGCCAGGTCAGCATCCGGATCGGAAAAAAGGCGCCGCTCGCCGATCGGTGTATAAACGACTTCTTTTGCTTTTTTTACGGCATAATCCTGCATTTTCATAGTCATTCTGCCCTCCTGTCATTCGTTTCGCAAATCATCCCAAGTTTTAAGTATATTTCTCCTTATAATTCAGAGCGGCCTAAAGCCCGATAAGCGATATCCCGGCGATAATAACTGTCCTGGAACTGAATCTTGCGCACAGCCTGGTAGGCATATTCCGCGGCTGCGCTTAAATTGGTGGCCCAGGCCGTCACACCCAGCACCCTCCCGCCTGCTGTTACCACATTGCCGTGGCTAAAAGTGGTTCCGGCATGAAAAACAGCCAACTTTTCCGGGGCGCAGTGATCCAGGCCGCTGATCGGATAACCGGTCTCGTACTGCCCGGGGTAGCCCCCGGAAGCCAAGACCACACATATTGCGGCCTCGTCGCTCCATTCTGCTTTCAGGCCGGACAGATCGCCGTCGGCAGCGGCCAGCAGCAGCGGTAACAGGTCTGAGCGTAAGCGAGGCAAAATCGCCTGAGTCTCCGGATCTCCGAAGCGGGCATTAAATTCCAGCACCTTAAACTCGCCTTCCTCTACCATCAACCCGGCATAGATTATACCACGGTAATCAATACCAAGGCTCTGCAGGCCTGCTAAAAGAGGGCGAAAAACTTTCTCTTCCACTTGCCTGGCCAAAACAGGCGTGTAGAGCGGCGCCGGCGAATAGGCGCCCATGCCGCCTGTATTCGGCCCCCAATCTCCCTCTCCCACCGCCTTATGGTCCTGGGCCGACGGTAAAAAGATCAGCTCCTTGCCGTCGGTGATGGCCAGAACCGAAAGCTCTTCTCCGCGCAGCCACTCCTCGATAACCACTTTTTCTCCGGCCGCGCCGAAAATTCCATCGACCATAAACGCATTCAGCGCCTCTTCCGCTTCCGCCGCAGTGTGCGCCACGGTAACCCCCTTACCCGCTGCCAGACCATTCGCTTTAACCACTACAGAGCGTCCGCTTTGCTGCTTTAAGTAGCGCAGCGCGTGTTCAT
>JAGXSR010000145.1 GCA_018333405.1 Dethiobacter sp.
CGGTAACGGCCGGCAGCGCCTCTCCCCCGGGCTCAGCAGGCAAATCCAAGGCTTCATAAAGAGCTATCAGCTCAGGTTCATCAACAGCCGGGGCTACCGCGGAGGCAAGAAGCTCATCAATGCTGTTTAAAATAAGACTATGGTGCAGATATACGGTCACGGACAAGATGGCCAGTATAGCGATCATGATTGCCGGAAACAGCCTTTTCAATATCCAAAGACCTCCACTGCCTATAGAATTGGGCTATACTTTACGGCGAGGCACATTTTTATCCAGTAATAATTCGGCTAGCCAAACACAGGCGCTACCCACCACAGCGGGACACTTGTCAATATGGCCGCCTGCCTCTTCATAGGCATGGTACTCATCGCTGTCTAAAAAGCGGTAAGCCCGTCCGAAAAGATGTTCCTGGATAGCGCGGCAGCTGTCGCCGCCGTAACTTTCTTTAAATTTATCCCAGAAGACGCGGACCAGCGGGCCGGGGCGGCGCAGCTGACCGATGTTGGCGAAATCTTCGCGGGAGCGGCCGAAAAAGTGGCTCAAAACGAGAATACCGCCGGTGAAGGCGCCGCATGGTCCTTCAATGGTGGAGGCGAAGCCTCCGGAAAGGGAGGTGGCCGCCTTGACCAGAGAGCTGTCTATGGGGAAAAAATCCTGTATGGCGGCAACAACACACTGGGCACAGCCGTAATAGCGCTGCTCCAGTTCATATCCTCGCCGGTAAATCTGTTCTAACAAGGCTTCACGTTCGGATAACGGCAATGCAACCATCCCTGTACTCACTCCCCGCTTCGCCCCCTCTTTTAGCCCACTGTGATTACCTTAAGGAAAGCGCCCATGCGCCTCACAGGCAGATTAAGCCCGGGGCATTCATTTTACATTCATTTTATATTATTCTAACATGCTGACATCACGAATGCTATATTCTTCGAGGATGCTGAGCGTAAAGATGGTGGATCTGCTCCAAAGCGATCTCCAGGGCACCTTGAGGATCGAGCGCTCCGGTCTTGATCCTGTGGTCAATTTTTTGCAAAGCGAGCATGATCTGCTCCAAGGTGATCAAATCGTATGCGGCGACCTGCTGGTAGAGTTTCCTGGCGGCAAACGGCTGTAGCTTCATATCACGGGCAAAATGTTCAGCAGATATTTTTTCCTGTCGATAGTCCCAGGCCACAAACAGCAGACGGAAGTGACGCACCAGCATAAAAAAGATCTGGAGCGGCTTTTCACGGCGAATCAGCAACAGCTGCAATAGATGAAGAGAACGGGCGAGATTTCCTTCGCTTAAAGCGTCAGCCAATTTAAAGACGTTTCCCTGGGCATCACCGGCGCTAAGCAGCTCCACTACCTCCGCGGTAATTTCCCGCTGCTCCTCATACAGGTAGGTCAGGTATTTATCTAGTTCCTTGTCCAGGCTCCACAGCTCTCGATCACCGGTTATCAGCAGCTGTTCCATAGCGGCGTGCCCGATGGTTTTCCCTGTCCGGGCAACACGCTCCCGGATCCACCGTTCCAGGTCATCCTTTTTTAAAGAAGCACAATCCGCGGCCAACCCCTTTGCGCTTAAAAGCTTGAAAATTTTTTTTCGCCGATCTGCCGCCGGAGAGAGAAAAACAATTATATTTTGCGGCGGCAACGAGGTTTTTTCCATGAAGCGTTCCAATCGTTTCAAACAGGCATCATCTTCCCGGAATGTTTCTTCCGCCTCTTCCTCTTTATCGGCTTTATCGGTGCTTTTTGCGCCGGAGCGAGGTAAGGCCAGGTAAGGCGGCCTGTCCACAACCAACAACCGGCGCGAGGCAAAAAGATTGCTTTCGCTTATGCGCTCAACAGCCTGGCTTAAGGTGAGCGCTTTCCCATCCACCTTTTCCCGGCCGAATTGCAGATCTGCACCGAGAAATGTCGCGCTTAATTGCCGCTCCAACTCCTCGCGCAGATAAGCCTCCTCTCCGTAAAAGAGGTAAGCAGAAAAAAGCGGGCCGGACTGGATATGCTTCCTGGCTTCAAAATAATTCAGGTTCATAAATATGCATTTTCGCCGTGTAAGAAGTAAAGTCCTTTCTCGGCGCCTGCTGCCCGGCAGTCACTTTTTTTGCTGGAGCATGGGGATTGGGCCGCTTAGAGGATCAGTGCTAAACGCGCTTTCACCGGGGCTGGGAAAAGCCAGCGGATATTTCAGGTTTTCCGGCGGGTCGGCGCCAATGATCATATAGAGAGCGACAAGATGTTTGCGAAACAGCGCGTCAAATGGGGCGGCCAGATAGTAGGGCATACTATCGATCCACCAAGAATAGTCGCTGCCCTCGGCCACATAGATCATGCGCAAAGCTTGATCCAGTTTGTCCGGATCGGGACTGCCGTTGGCGTAGCGCTCCACCGCCTCGCGGGCTTCCAGCAGCAGATCCCACAGGGCATTTTTATTTAAGGTGCCAATCCAGCGGGTGAAGCAGTGGTCAACCCAGGATCCGCTGAACAGGTGGTTTAAGGATCTTTGCGGCGGATGAGCAGCCAGATGTTCGCTGACGGTGACACAGCGAAGGTTGCGCTCTTCAACCAGACGCCGGTAAAGGCTGTTTAAAAAGGGACCTTTGTCGCCCTGATACCACTCCCAGGCATTCTCACCGTCCAAAGCGATGGTCACCAGGTGCGGCCCCTTTGATAAGGATAAGTTTTCCCGGATCTTGCACAACCGATGCACCAGATCGGCGGCGGCATCTTCGGGACGATAATGTTGGTATTCAAAGCCGATGCGATCCGACAGGTGATGGTCGCGAAAAACGATTGCCATTTCGGCGCCGCCCCAAGCTACCCGGTAGGGGCGGTAGAGCAGGTCGCCGTTTAAAACGTGACCGTAACCATCCCGGTGAATCTCCTCATTTAAGGAATGGGCCAGGATCTGCTCGTCTGAGATGGTCCACTTAATACCATAAGCGCTATACAACGGAATCGTTTCGGGGCTGACGGCCTGTTCCGGAGGCCAGACACCTTTCGGCTGATTGCCGAATAAGCGCCGGTACTGGTTAACAGCCATCTGCATTTGAGCATCAGCATCTTTAGGAAAGCTGAAGCGCCGGGGCAAAGGCAGGCCCGGGCTGGCACGCAATGCGCTGTAGTTGTCGATCAACAAAGGGACAATCGGATGATAGAAGGGTGTAGTAATCATCTCTATCACACCCTGCCGCTGCAATTTACGGTGGATAGGGACGATGCGGCGCATAATGTCCATATGAGCCTGCAGGACAACGGCGCGATCCGTTTCGCTGAAATCCCTCCCCTTCTTCTCCAGCGCGCTCAGATCAGGATCAGTTCGTCTGGTTTCAGGGTCTATCCAGGCCAAATTGAACCACACCTGCAGGTCGCGATAATCCTGCAGGCTAAAACGCTCCAAAGCCCGCTCCACCTGCTCCGGTTCCCGCGTCTGCCCCTGCAGCTGCAGAAGCTCGCGATAGCGAGGGCAGGTGGCAATAACCCGATCCCACTGGATATCGAAATAGTGGTGCAACAGAAAGCGCTTGTCCGCAGTCGTCAGCTGTGCCACCGGCCGGGCCACCATGAGGTACTGATCTTGCGCCCCTGCCAGATACTCCTCCAGCTGCTCCAGCAAAGAAGGAGTCAGGTTAAAAGTTTGTCTGATTGTCGGGTAACGCTCCAGGATAGAAGCCATCTGATAATAGTCCTTGGCCGCATGCAGCCGCAGCCAGGGCATGATAAAGCTGCCGGCGGAGGCATCCCGGTAAAATGGCTGGTGCTGGTTCCATACAAAGGCCACGTCCAGTAT
>JAGXSR010000146.1 GCA_018333405.1 Dethiobacter sp.
GGGGTGTGTGTCTAAAACCCGGGCAGGCGAGGCAGCGCCTGGCCCCTGCTTATGTCTGTTCTCGTTTGCCCTTAAATCTCCGCCTTCAGCTGTCGCATTACCGCCCTTGCTTCGTCCAGCTGAGGAAGCTGGCCGCATAACAAGCCATACTCGATACTGTCCACCAAAGCCTGCCAGCTGGCTTCGATAATATTCGGGGACACCCCCACGGTGCCCCACGCTTTCCGGTCATCCCGTGATTCGATCAGTACCCGCACCTGGGAGCTGGTCCCGTCAGCGCCGTCCAAAACCCGGACTTTGAAGTCCATCAGTTTAATTTTTTTCAAAGCAGGGTATACTTCCTCCAGCGCTTTGCGCAGAGCGTTATCCAAAGCGTTCACCGGACCGTTTCCTTCAGCGGCGGTATGCACCTGCCGGTCCGCCACCTGCACCTTGATCGTTGCTTCCGAATACAGCTGACCGCCGGCCCTCTTTTCCACGATCAGGCGGAACCCTTCCAGTTTGAACAGCGGCCGGTAGGTTTGCAAAGTTTTTAAGATCATCAGTTCAAAAGAACCTTCGGCGCCTTCGAATTGATAGCCCTGGTGCTCCAGCTCTTTTAAACGCTGCAGCACTAGTCTGGTCTGGGGATGATCTTTTAACAAATCGATATTATTTTCCCTGGCCTTCAGATAAACATTACTACGGCCGGATAGCTCCGACACCAGAATACGGCGCTGGTTGCCTACCTGCTGCGGCTGTACATGCTCGTAGGTTTCGGGGCTTTTACTTACCGCATCCACATGAACGCCGCCTTTATGGGCAAAAGCGTTGTAACCGACATACGGCTGCTGCTCCGCAGGCACAATGTTGGCTAATTCGGCCACGAAACGGGAAAGTTTAGTCAGATCCTGCAGCTGTTCCGGTGAAACCACGGACAAACCCAACTTCAACTGCAAAGTGGGGATAACGGTGCATAAGTTGGCATTGCCGCAGCGCTCACCGTAACCGTTAATTGTGCCTTGAATATGTTCTACTCCCTGGCGCACCGCCAGCAGGGTATTGGCTACCGCCATTCCGGCATCGTCGTGAACATGAATGCCCAGGCGGACCGATACCGACTGCTGCACGACCGGTAAGATCTCCGTCAGCTCCCAGGGCATCAGCCCACCGTTGGTGTCGCACAGCACCACTACATCGGCCCCGCTTTCCACTGCGGCCTGCACCGTGGATAGGGCATAAGCAGGATTGCTTTTGTAGCCGTCGAAAAAGTGTTCGGCATCATATATTACTTCCCTGCCGGAAGTTTTTAGATACAGCACAGTATCTCTGATCATGGCCAGGTTTTCTTCCAAAGTGGTGTGCAAGGCATTGTACACATGAAAATCCCAACTCTTTCCAAATATGGTAACCACTTCAGTCCCCGCCGTCGCCAGCTCCAGGACATTTGCGTCTTGTGTCACATCGGTATCGGGGCGCCGGGTGCTGCCGAAGGCGCAAAGCCTGGCTTGCTTATACTTTTCACCTTTGGCCCTGCTGAAAAATTCCATATCTTTCGGATTGGATCCGGGCCAGCCGCCCTCAATATATGAAACGCCCAGTTCGTCCAGTTTCCGGGCTATTTTCAGCTTATCGGCAACCGAAAAAGAAATTCCTTCCCTTTGTGAACCGTCACGCAGTGTAGTGTCATAAATGGCTATATGCCGCATCATCGTTTCCCCTTGCCCTAAGACATTAAAACCTGAAGGATCAGCTTATTCTGAGGCTCACTTAACTTAAAACCCGAACTTCAGGATTAAAAATTAAATGTATTATACTATACCGTTTTCTATACGTCTATTAAGTGGCGTGATTTTCGTCGCCCGCCCGCAGGGTAATACTGAATATATTCAGGCCTCACGTCCTGAAACGTAGTTAAAAGGGAGCGATGGATACCAATCGCCGGACGGCAAACAATATCTAAAAAGGGGAAGTGAACTTATGAGAACTATCTGGAAGGGCGCCGTCAGCTTCGGCCTGGTAAACATCCCTGTAAAGCTTTTTCCGGCCACAGAGCAAAAAGATGTGAAATTCAGGTACTTACACAAAACATGCCAGGCCCCGGTTCAGTATAAGCGCATTTGCACAGGCTGCGGCCGGGAGATATCCCAGGAAGAGATAGTCCGCGGCTATGAATACGAACCGGGACGCTTTGTGATTATTAACGAGGAAGACCTGGAAAAAATCCCGGATGAACGGACCAGGAACGTCGAAATTGTGGACTTTGTTTCTCTGCAGGAAATTGACCCCATTTTTTATGACAAGACGTATTACCTATCTCCCGGCGAAACCGGAGAAAAAGCCTACTTCCTGCTGCGCCGGGCCATGGCTGAAACAGGGAAAATAGCGGTGGCCAAAGTAGTGATCCGCAACAAGGAATCACTGGCCGTAGTACGCGGTTATAAGAATCTGCTGGTCATGGAAACCATATTTTATCCCGACGAGATTCGGGATACCGCCCTGCTTCCCGGATTTGCCAGGGAGGTCAACCTCCATGACCAGGAAATAAAAATGGCCCGGGAGCTGATTGAAAACCTGGCCGCCGACTTTAATCCTGAAAAGTATACCGATGAATACAGAAAAATGTTGCTTGACCTGATTCAGGCCAAGATCGAAGGAGAACAAGTTGCCATCCCTGAGATTGAGGCGAAGGGAAAAGTAGTGGATCTGATGGAAGCGCTGAAGGCGTCTGTGGAGATCGCGCGCAAAGCCACAGGCAAGGCGGAAAAGCCGGCAAGGAAGCGCCGGACGAAAGAAGCCGGTTGATATGCTGTTTACACCTTTCAAACCGATGGAACCTGTGGCTGCCCCCTCTGTCCCGCAAGGAGAACGGTTTCTGTATCAGGTCAAGTGGGACGGGGTACGCCTCATCGCGCACTCCGGCGGTGGCAGACTTATGTTGCATAACCGTAAGCTTCATGAGCGCACAGAACATTACCCTGAGCTCGGCTGCTTAAAATCTCTTTGCGCAAGAGGAGCGATATTTGACGGAGAAGTGGTGGCCCTAAAGCAGGACAGGCCTAGTTTTCCGCTTGTTTTGCGACGCGATCTGGCTTTGCCGTGCGGAGCAGGCGCCATGCTCCGCATGGTAAACCAGATACCCATCTGTTATCTGGTTTTTGATCTTATTTATTTTAATGGGCAAGATCTTACACGAACCTCACTTAGCGGCAGGCAGGAGCTATTAGCGGAAGTGCTGCCGGAAAATGAGCATATTCACCGGGTAGAAAGCTTCCGCGACGGAATTTTGTTGTTCGAGGCCGCAAGAGAAAAGTGCCTGGAAGGGATAGT
>JAGXSR010000147.1 GCA_018333405.1 Dethiobacter sp.
GAGGCTCGTCGAACAGGAATACCTTGGGATCGCGGACGATAGCCCTCCCAACCGCCACCCGCTGGCGCTGGCCGCCGGACAGCTCCTTGGGCTTGCTCCTGAGCTTTTCGGTGATCCCTAAAAGCCCTGCTGCATGTAACACCCGCTTATCGATTTCCTTCTTGGGGACCTTACGCAACCGAAGACTAAAGGACATGTTGTCATAGACGTTCATATGAGGATAAAGCGCATAGTTCTGAAAGACCATCGCAATATCACGGTCCTTGGGCGGGATATCAGTGACGTTTCGTCCATCGATATTGATTTCACCACTTGTGACATCCTCCAAACCGGCAATCATCCGCAGGGTGGTGGTTTTACCGCAGCCGGAGGGGCCGACCAGGACGGTGAATTCCCCATCTTTAATTTTCAGATCGATCGAGTTTACTGCCGTGAAGTCGCCAAACTTTTTCGATACCCCATGTAGTGCTACCTCTGCCATATGATCCCTCCCATTGTTTCAGAGGAGACGACCCTCTGTTCCAGTCCCTTGTGCCGATTCCCGTCTGCTTATTGCTGCCGATCTCTATCTAAACCTAGCCTGGCGCCACGATGTTGAGCATATTAATCAATCCCCCGGCGTTCATTCGTAGATCTTTTCATCTGTCTGGTGATCGCATCTCCGGAATTATCAGAGGTTCTGGAAACGGTTGCGGCTGATACTTCCGGGGTTTTGTTTCAGTTGATCGCATGTATCCTCCATCAGAAGGTCTGCACTGTTGCCTTTTAACACCAATTCGCTGGTTTTCCATTAAAAAAGACCAGAAATGCTCAAGCCATATACCCGCACGCTAGTCAGATTATTCAGTTAAACGGCTGTATATGTAAACGTTTACTTCTGGTGAGAAAATAATAACACCGCAGCCGGGTGTTTGTCAATATCAAAATACGCATCTTTCTAACAATTGCTAATGTTGTTACTTGTCAGCTGTTTGTCAGTGTAAGCGTGAAATGGAAAGGGAGGGCAATCAACGCACGCCAATTATTTTAAGGAGCAGATGATCTGCATCCAGGCAGCTGAAAGCAACCATGACGAAGTAAATTATGGTTAATTTTGGGGTTGACATCCCTGACAGAATATTGCTATACTTGCCCAGAAGAAAAGCAAATTCTATCTGCAGGAGCGCACTAAAGCTGCTGAGCGCGGCAACAATGAGCTGAGTATTTTAACGACCATCTCGTGTGCCACTGCTGCGCGGTTGTGCTTAAAAGATCTCCGGGCCGCACCGCGAGTAACCGAGCAAGAATGGCTGCGCTGTTGATCTGCGCCCGTCCGGGTACCCGGCTGGTTGCCGGCAATTAACCCTGCGTGGGCCGGCCGGCGAGAAGGCCGGGTTTAGTCGGATACTTAGCTGATTGGGTCAGGATGTTGTTCAAGGACAAGGGCACGAGGGGGGGGACCTATGACGAGGTACATCATCGCCCATGACTTAGGTACGACCGGCAACAAGGCAACTCTGTACGACGAGGACGGCGCGCTGGTCGGCAGCGCCTTCTTTGGCTACGACACAGAGTTTGCTTACACCGGCTGGGCCGAACAGAATCCGGAGGACTGGTGGCGCGCTGTGTGCACCTCCACGCAGGATCTGCTGCGCCGGACGAAAATCCGTCCGGCGGATGTAGCCGTGGTCACCTTCAGCGGGCAGATGATGGGCGCGGTAGCCCTCGATCGTGCGGCGCGCCCGCTGCGCAACGCCATCATCTGGGCAGATCAGCGTGCTGTGCCGCAGGAACGCTGGCTCGGTGAGCGCATTGATCCGGCGGAGGTGTACCGCATAACCGGGCACCGCCTCAGCGCGTCGTATTCGTTGAGTAAGATTCTGTGGCTGCGCGACAATCAGCCGGACGTATACCAGGCGACTTACAAGTTCGTCCACGCCAAGGACGCTATAGTCGCCCGCCTGACCGGGCAATTCATCACCGAGCCGACCGACGCCTCCGGCATGAACCTCTACGACCTGGATTCCTGGGACTGGTCGGAGCGCATCATCGAGGCCGCCGGGCTGGACACTGACAAGCTGCCTGCGTTGCGCCGCTCGATTGACGTAGTGGGAGGGGTGATGTCTCAGGTAGCCGAGGAGGTGGGACTGCCTGCCGGGACGCCGGTGGTCATCGGCGGCGGCGACGGCATGTGCGCTGCGGTGGGCGCGGGCGTGGTGAACGAAGGCACGGCTTACAACTATGTTGGCTCCTCGTCGTGGATCGCGTTAGCCACGCGCCGGCCCATCTACGATATAGGCTACCGTACCTTCACCTGGGCGCACCTGGTGCCGGGTATGTACAGCCCGTGCGGCACCATGCAGATGGCTGGCGGATCGTACCAGTGGATGCGCGATCAGCTTGCCCCGATGGAGTGCAAGGCGGCGGGCGCGTTAGGACTGAGCGCTTACGAGTTGATGAACCTCAATGCGCAGAAGTCGCCGCCCGGCGCAAACGGCCTGGTTTTCCTGCCCTACCTGCTAGGCGAGCGCAGCCCTCGCTGGAATCCCCGCGCGCGCGGCGCGTTCATCGGTTTGACGGTGCGCCACACACGGGGCGACATGATTCGCGCCGTGCTGGAAGGCGTGACTATGAACCTGCGCGTCATCCTCGAGGCGTTCACTTCACAGGGTGCGCGCATTGACTCTATGCGCGTAATCGGCGGCGGGGCGCGCGGGAACTTCTGGAACCAGCTCATGGCCGATATCTACGGTGTACCGGTGCTGCGCCTGACCATTCTCGAAGAAGCGACCTCGATGGGCGCGGCGCTGGCCGGAGGCATAGGCGTGGGACTGTATCAGGACTTTGGCATGAGCCGGACGATGAACGCTATTGCCGAAACCCGGCAACCCGACCCGGCGGCACAGGCAGCCTACGCCAGGATCTTCCCGATCTTTGAGGCGGCCTACCAGGCTCTGCTGCCCATCTTCGACCAGATCGCCGAGGCGGAGCTATGATCGACGAGCCGTGGTCACCGCAAGTGAGATAATCCACGCGAGGCCGCAGCGTCGCTGGGATTAGCTTAGACCATGAACCCATCACCTTAAACCATCGAAGGCGTCACTCATTTTACCTTCAGAGCAGACTGCCGAAGTAAATAATAGCACTTTCACTCAATATGCTTATGTCAATAAGTTTATCTGCGCAGGTTTGCCAATTATTCGCCAGGCGGCAAAGAGCAAAGGATTTGCCGGCATACAGATGCTTGCCATAAGCTTCGGCAATGCCTGATGACGGCCGGGAGCTTGTTCTTTTAACCCGCGCTGAATAATGTTATAATTTAGCAGAACGGAGACCGGAGGTGATCAGCCTGAGAATAGACGGAGAAACAAAGGTTTTTTTGTTGCTGGGGCAGCCGGTGAGCCACTCGCTTTCCCCGTTACTGCACAATACCGCATTTGAGACGCTGGGGCTGAACTGCGTCTACCTGGCTGCGCCGGTGGCGCCCGAGACGCTGCCGGAAGCGCTGTCCGGTTTAAAGGCGTTGAATATCGGCGGCGGAAATATAACCGCTCCGTATAAAGAGGCGGTGCTGCCTTACCTGGATCATATCTCCCCGACAGCTCACCTGATCCGATCGGTTAATACCCTGATCACCCGGGAGGGTAAGCTGTGGGGCGACAGCACCGACGGCCCCGGCTTTATCCGTGCCTTAAGAGAAGCTGCCCCGGAGGAGGCGCTAAAGGAGCCTCTGTTGATCGTGGGCGCGGGAGGAGCGGCCAGAGCCGTGGCTTACAGTTTGGCTGAAGCGGGCGCTTCAAAGCTGCAAATAGTCAACCGCAGCGCCGGGCGGGCAGAGGAGCTGGCGGCCCTGCTCGAAAGCGGGACCGGACTGAATGTAGTCGAAATAGCCCCGCTTGAGCCGGCCGCTCTGCAAAGATGCCTGGAGCGCTGCCGTGTTGTGATCTATGCTTTACCCGGCGACAGCCCTGAGCTGGCCCAGGCTCTTGCCGGACTTAGCTCGCTTGAGGGTCACTATTTTTTTGATTTGCGCTACCATCCGCCGGAAACCGCGCTGATGGGCCTGTTCCAGCAAAGGGGTGGGAAAGCCTGGAATGGAAAAAAAATGTTACTCTGGCAGGCTGCCTTAGCCTTTGAGCAGTTTACCGGCCTGGCTGCCCCGCTGGAAGCTATGCGCCGGGCCATGGGCGAAGAATAATTATATCAGGAAAAAGTTTAGATTCAGGCCGTAAGGGAGGAGGAAGCCGGCGGTGAATTCCAAACGGCAAAAACTGGGAGAAATTCTGCTGGAATCCGGCCTGGTTACCCCGGAACAGTTGGATGATCTTCTGACCGAGCAAACAGGATCCCGCCGCCGGCTGGGGAAGATCCTGGTGGAAAAAGGGCTGATCGACGAAGCGGAGTTGATCTCGTTGATCGAGGCACAGCTGAATATTCCCCAGGTCAACCTATACGGCTGCAAAATTGATCCCGACGTGGCCACATCCATTCCCCGCGAAATGGCCGAGCGTTACCGGGTTATACCGATCGAGAGGCGGGGTGAGCTGCTGCGCCTGGCCATGGCTGATCCGATGAACCTGGCTGCTGTGGATGATGTGGCCATGATCACCGGTATGGAGGTGGAACCGGTTATCGCCGCGGAGAGCGCGGTAATCCATGTGATAAACCAGTATTACGGACTGAAAGAGTCCCTGGAGAGCAGCTCTGCTGAACGGGAGGATCGCGGTCGGGAAGAAGAGCGGTTAAAGCGGCTGAAAGCACGGGTGGAAGAAGCGCCAATTGTCAAAGTGGTCAACGCGGTCATCCAGCGGGCTTTAGGGGAAGGGGCCAGCGATATACACCTGGAGCCAACCGGAGAGGGACTGCGCATCCGCCTGCGCATTGACGGACTTTTGCATGATCTGATGTCGCCGCCGAAAGATACCCAGCCGCTGATCATCTCCCGGATTAAAATCATGGCTGATCTGGATATCGCCGAGCGACGCCGCCCTCAGGACGGAAATATCACCCTCAAGGCCGGGCAGGCGGAGGGAAAAGAGGTCAGTCTGCGCGTTTCCACCATGCCGACCATATACGGCGAGAAGGTGGTGATCAGGCTATTGGACAAAGCGCGGATTATCCTGCCTTTAGAGCAGCTCGGCTTCTCCGGGGACAACTACCGTCTGCTGCGCAGACTGTTAATGAACCATTCCGGGATGATTCTGGTCACCGGACCCACCGGTTGCGGCAAAACGACCACTCTCTATTCGGTGCTCAAT
>JAGXSR010000148.1 GCA_018333405.1 Dethiobacter sp.
AAGTATTCTACCCCCATAGCCACATCCCAGCGCTGAACTTCACCCCCCCCCTCGTCGATAAGAATCATCTGGCTATAATCGTCCTTATAGTGACGCCATGAACTTGTTACCAGGTAGCGCCCGTCTGCAGTAAAAGCAAACAATGAGCTTTCGGCTACGCTCTGCTGCCACAGCATTTCTCCATTACTGTTCAGGTAGAAGAGGTTTGGTTCGCCACCGTTTCTTTTTCCATAAAGCAGCAGGCTGTGGTTTTGTGGGTTGAATATCGCCGATTCTATAGGAAACAACAGCCTTTCCCAAAGAAGCCGGCCCAGGTAGTCATAAATGAACAGGCGATCTCCGCGGGTTGCCGCCAACCTGTTTCCGGAGCCTGATATGGTCAGCAGAGTTTCGCCTTCATGCTCCCATACCGGCACTCCTTCCATGGTTATAGCAGCCGTTGTTTCCGTTCCGTCATAAAGCTGGCTGTAGAATATTTTTCCCTGTTCGAGATGCTCGCCGTTAAGAAACAGTTTGGTCACCGGGGCGGTAACAATACTCCACTGAAGCTTTCCTTCCTGATTGTATAATTCAAGATGATGTTCTTCCTGCTCCGGGTCGCCGCGGCTGATCACCACCCACAGGCCATTTTCCGAGATGGCCAAATGGTTGATCTGCGTATCTGTATCCACCTCCCACCACAAATTCTGGTCGGTAGACATAAAAAACAATTGGCCGCAGCTAGTACCCACGGCCAGATAATTGCCGCAGGGAGAAAGTTTCGCCTGCAGAGGCTCGGTCGGAAAACTCTTCTCCCAGCGCAGCCTTTTCTCCTGATCCAACAGGCTGACCTTATTATTGCCGGCGCTGATTAAAATACCGGTCAAATTTTGGTCGGCGCTAAGATCGATAAAGTCGGCGCCGGCAAACCAGGAACCCAAAAGTCCGCTTTCCCCGCTATCCACTAAAGGCTCAACCGGAGCGCCGCTTGTTTGATTGAGACTAATCAGACGGAAGCCAAATAACAACACCCCTGCTGCAAAAAAGAGGCCTGCCCCAATAATTAACCAGCAATAAGGCTGAATACGCTGTTTCACTTTTTATTGTTTCCCCTTGCTCAGAACCTGATTATCCGCTTCTTAATTAATTGTAGCAAATCCGCTATTTGCATTAAATATTCATAATTTAAAATTAGGTTAATTATTGTTAACACTCCTGTGCAAAGGCAGGGTGAAGTAAAAAGCACTCCCTGCTCCTTCCTTGCTTTCCACCCATATTTTGCCCCCATGGGCTAAAATGGTCTCTTTAACGATAGCCAAACCCAGGCCGGTCCCGCCTGCCTCCCTGGTTCGGGCTTGCTCAACACGGTAAAAACGTTCAAACAGGTTGGGCAAATCTTTTTCGGGAATACCGATACCGGTATCTTCTATTTTTACTCCTGTCCACCTGTGTTCAAGCCAGACGGAGATCCTGATCCAGCCGCCGGCAGAAGTGTAGTTTAACGCGTTGTCCAGCAAGTTGTGTACTGCCTGTCTTATGAGTAATGGGGATCCGTCCACCCATACAGGCAATGGAGGCAAATCTGTAACCAGGCGGACATCCTGGCGTTCAAAACGAGGAGTGAGCTGCGCGGCCATTTCACTTAGCAGCTCTGCCAGGCAGAAAGTGACAGTTCTCTTGATCCCCTCTTCAAGTTTAGTCAATTCCAATAGATCATGGACTAAAGCAATCAGGCGATCCAGCTCCTGGTCCAGATCATCAAGAAATTCTTTCCGCTGCTCTGGTTCCATATCATAGTCCTTCATAGACTTGGTAATCAGGCTAAGTGAGGCCAGCGGAGTACGTAGTTCATGCGATACGTTTGAAGCAAAATGTTTAAGGCTGCTGGTATAGTAATTTAAGCGGGCAGCCATTATATTGAGCTGCTCCGCCAGATATCCGATTTCATCTCTCGACGAGACTACGATCTGCTGATCCAACTTCCCTTCTCCCATCCGGCGGGCCGCTTTGGCCAGCACTTCCAGAGGCCCGGTAAACCGCCTCGCCAAAAGCACCGATCCGCCGCCTACCACAGCCGCAGCAAGCAACATGGCCAGGAGCAGATAATTACGCAGCCTTCCCAGAATCCCGGGCATCTGATCTCCGCCGTATAGTTCATGCAGCGAACCGGATAAAAACACGACTCCGATCACATCGCTTCCTTCTCCCAGGATCGGCACCGCTACCTGCACTACCCGCTGCCCGGTCAGCTCGCTAACTAAAACGCTGCTTCCCACTTCGCCCGCCAGGGCAGTGGCAATTTCCTCCCGATCCAAGGTTTGTCCCAGCAAGCCACCGACGCGCACCGAATCGGCAATTACTTCCATTTGGCTGTTGACAAATATTACTCTGGCGCCGGCTAAACGACTGACGCTGTCGGCATGTGCGCTAAGCCGCAGAGTAATATCAATCGGATTACGTAATAGTCCGGCTGCGCTTTCCCCCGCTTCAATCCCGGTACGGGTAAGGCTATCCAACATGTTGTTTACAAAAAACCGCTCCAACTGATTATATAAAAAAAGGCTGGTAATAATCATTACCGCCGCAATAATTGCTAAAAAGTTCACCGTCAGCCGGGAGCGGATGCTGTGAAATTTAAACATCAGGGCCCCTCCCTAAACTTATAGCCGGTTCCCCAGACGGTGAGCAAAAGCTCCGGGTTGCTCGGATCCCCCTCAACTTTTTCCCGCAAATGGCGAATATGCACGTCCACTGTGCGAGCATCACCGTAATAATTATATCCCCATACTTGCTCCAACAGCTGCTCCCGGGAATAAACCCGACCGGCATTCGTCGCGAGAAAGCTCAGCAAAGCAAATTCTTTTGAGGTTAAATCGATCTCCTTGTCGCGATTGCGCACCCGGTGCTGCAACAGATCTATCTGCAAGCCACCGATCAGAATAAACTTTTTTACACCCTCCTCCCTCGTTCCGCTGCGCCTCAAAATTGCTTTAATCCGGGCTAACAGCTCCCGGGGATTAAACGGTTTGGTCAGGTAATCGTCTGCGCCTAACTCCAAACCTAAAACCTTGTCAATATCGTCTCCGCGGGCGGAAAGCATAATGATGGGAATGTCCAGCTTTTTGCGGATTTGCCGGCATACTTCAAATCCGTCCAGGCCAGGCAACATTAAATCGAGCACAATGATATCCGGTTCTTGTTGAGCTACCTTTTGCAACGCTTCCTCCCCATCGTAGGCTTCTTCTACCCGGAAACCTTCCTTTTCTAAGTTGAACTTAAGCGCTTTGACCAAGGTTTTCTCATCATCTACAAGCAACACTTTTTCTTTGGTCATACGCCACCCTCTCCAGTGTGAAGTGAACGGTAATGTTGAGCAATCACCTGAAAATCCTCCCAAACCGGCCTTTTCTTGCCGGCATCCCGCAGCAGCGCCGCCGGATGAAAAGTGGGCATAAAGTGCCGGCCTTCAAGAACGATCCAGCGCCCGCGCATGCTGGTAATAGTGGATTTGCGGTCTACCAAGGTTTTAGCAGCCAGCGAACCCAGACAGACGATTATATCCGGATTAACCAATTCGATCTGTTTTTTTAAATAAGGGAGACATCTTTCCACTTCCGCCGGTTCAGGCAAGCGGTTGCCCGGAGGGCGGCACTTCACCACATTGGTTACATATAGAGCGTCCTCATTCAGTTCAACCGCTTCCAGGATCCGGTTCAACAGCCGGCCGGCCGCCCCGACAAAAGGCACGCCTAAACGGTCTTCCTCAGCGCCCGGACCTTCCCCCACGAGCATGATGCGCGCCCGGGGATTACCCCGGTCAAATACAACCTGCTTGCAGCCCCGACGCAACGCGCAGGCGCTGCAAGCTAAACAGCATTGTCTGAGCAGAGTCAGTTCTTCTACTGTATCCGGCGGGTTTTCAGGTATAGTCGCGCTGTTTAAAATTTCCATCAGTGATTGCTGGCGCCGCCCGCTCATCGCTCTACCTCCTGAAATCAAACAGGCACGGCTATGTAGTTCAACGCTTCGCTATGTAATTCCTGCCTTTCCAGGGTTATTTGGAGATAAGCACTTCCTGTGCCGCTCTGACCCCTTTTCCCAGTTCAATAGAGCAACCCAGAATCTTCAATGCCATCTCTAAAGCGGCAATGCCGACAATCATATCCATCTCCACGATTGCGCCCATATGGCCGAAGCGAAATATCGATCCGCTAAGTTTCCCCTGCCCGGCGGCAATTTCCACCCCAAAGCGTTCACGCAGCACAGCACAGAGGTTTTGCACTTCCACGTCCGCCGGCTTTAAAATCGCGGTAACGGTCATTGAGGCATGCGCGTCTTCTACTAAAAGCCCAAGATCTAAAGCGCGGGCTGCTGCGCGGACTGCACCGGTCATCCGTCCCTGCCGGGCAAATATCTCTTCCCGTCCTTCTTCAAAATATATTTCCAACGCTTTCTGCAAGGCTACCATCTGCGAAATAGCCGGCGTAAACGGGGTCTGTCCTTTGGCC